>NZ_JAWDIV010000009.1:0-264031 GCF_032464655.1 Rhizobium sp. 25PS6 | reverse complement strand
ATCAGGCTCATAACCTGAAGGCCGCAGGTTCAAATCCTGCCCCCGCAACCAGATACACACTTGAATATTTTGCCATTCAAGTCGCTTAACAGAAAGCTCCTCCGCGTAAGCGTCGAGGAGCTTTTTGCGTTTCTGCTGGGTGTCCAGCTCCCCGGACGCCAGCTGGCCTGCCACGGAACTTTCATCCGGCAGCGATGAGAGCCTCGGCAGCTTTTGATACGCAAATGGCGCGGTGCAACCGGCGGAAACGCGAAGCTTTCATCTTGCACGGCGAGCCACTCGTCTCAAAACGTCCTGAGCCCGGACACATCATAGCCAGCGACGACATAACCGGCATTGTATGCGGTGCGTCGCCGTTGTACCATCTAGTCTGACAAGTGCGCGCAGTGCTCATTGTATAGCCGGAGCCAAAGTCCGGTCGTGCGCTTCAACCCGATGAATAAGTAGCCGGATCATGGAACTTATCGTCGCCCTTGGCCTGATCGTCTTGAAGGTCGCCTTCCTGATTGCGATCCTGCTGTTGCTACCCTTGCCGCTAACCTGGCTGGAACGCAAGATCGCCGGGCACATGCAGCAGCGGATGGGGCCGATGCGCGTGGGATGGCACGGGCTGTTGCAGCCGGTGGCGGACGGAATCAAGCTCCTGACCAAAGAGGATCACATCCCGGCCGAGGCCGACCGGTTCCTGTTCAAACTGGCGCCAATCCTGGCGCTCGCCCCGCCCTTTGTGGTGTTCGTCGCGATCCCCTTCGGCGAAACTGTCTCGGTCCTCGGCCACGAGATCACGCTCTACGTCTCCAACATGAATGTGGCGCTCCTATTTGTTTTCTCGGTGATCGGGATTGAGGTTTATGGCGTGATCTTCGGCGGCTGGGCCTCCAACAGCAAATACGCTGTTCTGGGCAGCCTCAGGACCTGCGCGCAGATGATCAGCTACGAGATCCCGATGGGGTTCGCGGTCATCGGCGTGGTCATGCTGGCGCAATCCATGAGCCTGCTCGAGATCGTGCGGGCGCAGGCCGATGTCTGGAACATCGTCTACCAGCCGGTCGGATTCTTCGTGTTCTTCGTCGCCGGGCTCGCCGAAGCACAGCGCATACCCTTCGACCTGGCGGAGGCGGAGGGTGATCTGGGGGCCGGGTTCCATACCGAATACAGCGGTATCCGCTTTGCCTTCTTCATGGTCAGCGAATATGCCATCGTATTGCTTGTGTCGGTCCTGGTGGTGATCCTGTTCTTCGGCGGTTGGAACGGAGTTCTAATTCCCTTGCCACCGCTCCTGTGGTTTGTGCTCAAGATCGCGTTCTTCGTCTACGTGTTTATCTGGTTCCGCTTCACTTTCCCCCGCTACCGCTACGACCAACTGATGGCGATCGGATGGAAAGTCTTGCTTCCTCTTTCAATGGCGAACATAATTATAACCGGTGTACTTTTAGGAGTCGTAGCGGCTCCGTAGCGAGGCGGCGATGTCGCGCGCGCAGGACAGAGTTGGAACATGGATTGGTTGGGCGTTCTTTGCCGATCTGGCGAGCGCCTTGGCTCTGACCTTCGGCTACATGTTCTCCAGATCCGTGACCATGCAGTATCCGGACAAGGAAAAGTGGCTGCCCTACTCCCGCTATCGCGGGCATCACTTCCTGACGCGTGATGAAGAGGGCGAGATCAAGTGCGTGGCCTGCGAACTCTGCGCGCGGATCTGTCCCTGCGACTGTATCGAAGTCGTCCCCTACGAGGACGAGAAGGGCAAGCGGCACCCGGCCAAATTCGAGATCGACACGGCCCGCTGCCTGTTCTGCGGGCTGTGCGAGGACGCCTGCCCGGCGGACGCGATCGCGCTTGGCCAACAATACGAATTCTCGAGTTTTTCCTCAACTGACCTGGTGATCGGGCGCGATGATCTGCTCGCCAAGCCGGGTAAGGCGGCAACCGGCGGCGGCGTGGTTGCCGCGCGCCTGAATACGAAGAAGGACGTACTTGTCCAGACGAAAGAGACGCAGGGCTACAACTGGTGGCGGAATATCCGGCGAACATGAAAGCGCGCCAGCTGTCAAACCGAAGCGCTCGGAAGGAGGCTTAGATGTTTGTCGGTGAAATCATGAAAAACAAGGGTGTCGGTGTCATCGCAGTTGCTCCCGATCAAACGATGGTGGAGGTACTGCGGCTGTTTCGAGACAACAATATCGGCTTCGTCGTCGTCAGCCGATCGAACGGCAAATACCTCGGTACGCTGTCTGAGCGGGACTGCTGCAATGCGGTGGCGGAATACGGGGCCGAGGCGGCGGCAAAGCGGGCCGCGGACATCATGAACCGCAATGTGGCGACGTGTTCGACACAGGATTTGCTGCCCGTCGCGATGGGGATCATGACCCAGCGGCGTACGCGCCATGTGCTGGTCACGGATGGAGGCGACGTTGTCGGCGTGGTCAGCATCGGCGACGTGGTTAAACACAGGCTCGACGAAGCGCAGCGTACAGAGCAGGATCTGCAGGATTACATATGCGGGACCAGGTATCACTGACGTCGCCAACTCGATGTGAAGACGCCGGGGTGGGCAGCTTGCCGCGGAGCCTTGCGGTGCCCCGACCCCAAATCTTCAGACCCCACGCCAGATCCGGCCTGGGCGGTCGACCTCAAGAGTGGCATGCGCCTTCTGGACTTCCACCGCGCATGGATATTCGCCCCGCCGCAGCAGGCTGTTGAGACGCAAGGCTCTATAGTTTTCCGGAACGAAGACGAGGCCCTTGGGAAACCGCCTGTCGACCTTGAGCTGCGCCGTCAGTTCGCCCTGGCCGGAACGCACGATTACCTGATCGCCATCCGAAAGGCCAAGCTCCGCGGTATCTTGCGCGCTCATCGCGACATAGGGATCGTTGGCGACCGTGTTCAGGATGTCCGACCGTTCGGAAAGATATCCGTTGTGGAACAGGCAGTCGCCGGTGATCAGCATGAGCCGGTCGGCTGCTGTTGGAACGGGCGGCGGCGCAAGGAACACGCCAGCCGGCAATGTTGGCACCGCCTTGGTGAATGCGCCGTCGGCGCCAAGCCCGTCCTGCGTCAGCCCCTGATAGGCCGGAACCAGCCGGGCAATCTCGTCGAAAATTTCGGCTTGCGTCGATGGCCGCAGCGCCTGGTTGCGTAGCGCCGCGACGAAGTCGACAATCGCCAGATTGCCTCGCGCCTCGAAAACGGGCTCACGGAATTTGCGAACATTCTGGATCCGGCCCTCGTTATTGGTGAACGTTCCAGATTCCTCGCCGTAGCCCGCCGCGGGCAAGACGACCTCGGCCATGCCCGCCGTATCCGTGAGGAACGCGTCCTGCACGATCAGGAGATCGGCGGCGCGAAGCGCCCGCGTCACAAAGTCCCGGTCGGGATAGGCAACCAGGGGGTCGGTTCCGATGATGTAGAGCGCGCCCATCCGCCCACCGACGCAGAGCTCCAGCATGGCGTCGAGATCCGCGCCGGGTTCAGACGGGATTTCGGCGCCCCAGTTTCGTGCAAGAGTTGCGCGCGCCGCATCATCAGCGACCGCCCGCAGCCCCGGCAGAGCCGCCGGCAGGACCCCCATGTCCCAGGCGCCCATCTGGTTGGCACGGTCGAAGAGAAACTGCATCGCCGGGCCCTTGCCTAGCAGGCGGAGAACGTGCAGCAGGTTGTTGAGCTGCTGCAGCGTCGCACGCGCTTCGGGTGATCTCAGGAGGTCGACGCTGACAAGCACGGTGACGCTGCGGCCTTCCTTGAGCGCGGCGGCCAGGCGATCCGGCCCGTCACTGTCGGCGCCCGTCGCCGGCCTGCCGATTACCGCGTCGATGTCCGCAAAAGCGCCGCCCGGCAAGGCCTGACCAGCTGCCGCTACGAGACCGGCGACCACCGCCGCAAGGCTCGCCGCTTCTCCGCCCGGAGGCACACGGACCACCACCCTGGCATCGGCGTCCAGACGCGATGGCCGCGCCGATAGCATGAGCAATCCGGTCTGCCGCCGCCGCGCGCCGTCCCGCAGCAGGTATTCGGTGACCGGGTTCTCCTCGGTTATATTGCCTCCGACGACGAGCACGCAGTCGTTGCCGATTACGTCGTCCAGCGGCGTGCGGCTGTAGAAAGTTCCCAATAGCGGGCCGAGAGTATCGAAGGGTGCGGCCCAGCGTGACGAACAATCAATGTTGTTGGTCCGGAATCTTGTTCGCATCAGCTTCTGGAACTGATAAAGCACCTCGTTGGGCAGGCGAGGCGAGGCCAGCCCGCCGGCATCCTTGCTCTCGACGGCCAACAGTCGCCGGCGCAGATAGTCCCCCGCTTCGTCCCAGGAAACCGGAACCAGGGCGCCATCGTGACGGATCATTGGCTGCTTGATCCGGTCCCGGCTTGCAACGAAATCGAGGCCGAAGCGTCCTCGCACGCAGAGCGTTTCGTGGTTGACACCTTCGTCCCACTTCGAGCGCACCCGCATGAACTCGCCCTTGCGCGTGCCCACCGTCAGCTGGCAACCGGTGCCACAATGCGGGCAGACCGTGTCGGTCTCTACGAGATCCCAGGGGCGCGCCTTGTAGCGATAGGGGAAGCTCATCAGCGCGCCGACCGGGCAGACCTCGACGCAATTGCCGCACTGGTCGCAACTTGCCAGACTGCCCTCGAAGCCGGTGACGGCGGTATCCATGCCTTTTTCGACGGTGCCCAGCGCCACCGCGCCGACGACCTCCTCACACATCCGGACGCAGCGCTGGCACTGGATGCAGCGGTTGACGTTCATGATGATGACCGGGCTCAGACGAATGTCCTCGGAGTGGAACACACGTTTGTCATCGCGGAATTGGCTTTCGCGGGGCCCGTAGGCCATTACCATGTCCTGAAGCTCGCATTCGCCGCCCTTGTCGCAGATCGGGCAGTCGAGGGGGTGGTTGGCGAGCAGCATGTCGAGCATGGAAGAGCGCGTTTCCTCGATCTGAGGCGTGTTCGTCCGCACCACCATGCCGTCGGTGACCGTGGTGGCGCAGGACGGCTGCAACCGCCGCAGCCCCTCGATCTCGACCAGACACATGCGGCAGGAGGCCAGCGCCGGCAGGCGCTTCATATAGCAGAAGGTCGGGATATCGATACTCAAATGCTGGGCAGCCTGCAGCACCGTCGAACCGGGCTCGACTTCCAGTATTTGCCCATCGATCGTAACGCTAACCATACTTCCTCGCAATCTGTGCCACGCAATCCTTCAGTGAAACGGGCACCTTCGTTCCTCGACATGGGCGACGAACTCTTCGCGGAAATGCTTAAGGGCTGCCCGCAATCCCATCGCGGCGCCATCACCCAAAGCACAAAACGTATTGCCGAAAATGCCTTTGCAGAGCATGTCCAACTGCTCCAGATCGCCGGGTGCGCCATCCCCGCCTTCAACCCGGCGCAGGACCTTCACGACCCAGTTCAATCCTTCCCGGCAGGGCGTGCACTTGCCGCAGGACTCATGGTGGAAGAACTCGATGATCCTGGTGGCGACCTTGACCATGCAGGTGCTATCGTCGATCACGATAACGCCAGCCGAACCGAGCATCGAGCCGGCGGCAGCCAGCGAATCGAAATCCATACCCACGTCCAGCCCATGCTCCGGGATGACCGGTGCCGATACACCGCCGGGGATCACCGCTTTGATCTTGCGCCCCGGTGGAGGGCCGCCGGCGTGATCGACCAGTTCGCGCAGCGGTATGCCCATCGGCAACTCGTAGAGGCCGGGTTTGCGCACCTGCCCGCTGACGCAGTAGAGCTTCGGGCCGGGGCTCTTATCCGGGCCGATGTCCCGAAACCAGTCCGGCCCCCGCACAACGATATGCGGCACGCAAGCGAGCGTCTCGACATTGTTGATGACTGTGGGGCTGGCGTAGAGCCCGGCCACGGCCGGAAAGGGCGGCTTCAATCGCGGCTGCGCCCGCTTGCCCTCGAGGGACTCGAGCATCGCGGTCTCCTCGCCACAGATATAGGCGCCGGCGCCGCAGTGGATGTGGACGGTGAAATTGAAATCCGAGCCTAGAATGCGCGATCCTAGATAACCCTTCGCGTGAGCCTCGGCGATCGCCTCCTCAAGGTGACGGATCGCCGTCACATATTCTCCGCGGATATAAACATAGGCGATTTCGGCCCCGATCGCGTAAGCGCTTACCGCCAGTCCCTCGATGAGCTGGTGCGGATCGCGCTCCATGAGGATCCGGTCCTTGAATGTGCCCGGCTCGCCCTCATCGGCGTTGCAGCAGAGATATTTCGGCTTGCCCGACTGCTTCGGCACGAAACTCCATTTCATGCCCGTCAGGAATCCGGCGCCGCCTCGACCGCGCAGATTGGACCGTTTGACAAGCTCGACGACCTCGTCAGGCGTGTATTCGCGCAGCACCTTGGCCAGCGCCTGGTAGCCTCCGCCGGCTTCGTAGGTTGACAGCAAATGACTGTCCGGCACGTCGATGTTCTTGAGAAGAACCGGCTCGAACATGGCGCTACTCTCCGGGCGGTGTGGCGGCGAGATCGACACCTGTCGCTTGCCCCGCCTCAGTCCGCAACCTGTCAAGAAGCGCGTCGATACTCGCGACATCAAGGGCGCCGTGGTAATCGTCGCCGACCTGCATCACCGGAGCCATCTCGCAGGCACCGAGGCACTCGACGGAGGAAAGCGTGAACAGCCCGTCCGGCGTGGTGTCGCCCTTGCTGATCGCCAGCGCCGTTTCCAGATGCTTCAGCAGGTCCTCGGCTCCGCACAGCATGCAGGAAACATTGTCGCAGAGTTGCAGGTGGAACATGCCCACCGGCTCGGTATGGAAGAGCGTATAAAAGGTCGCCAGCTCGTAGACCCAGATCCGTTCGACTCCGAGAGTGTCGGCGACTTCTTCCAGCACCTGACCAGGCAGATGGCCATGCTCCCTCTGCGCGATCAGAAGCGCGGGCATGATCGCAGAGCGCTGGTCGGGATACCGCGCCGCTGCCTCTTTTATCTTTTCGCGCATGGTCATTGCATTCAAATCCCTGCTACTTGTCCACCTCCGCCATCACCGGGTCGAGACTGCCGAGCACGGCGATCATGTCGGCCAGATAGCGGGCGTTGGTCACCCCGAACAGTCCCTGAAGGTTGACGAACGAGGGTGCCCGCACCTTCATGCGGAATGGTTTTGGCGACCCGTCGCTGATGATGTAGAAGCCGAGCTCGCCCTTTGGCGCCTCGATCGCCGAATAGACCTCGCCCTTCGGCACCTTGAAGCCATAGGCCGACAGGTCGAAATGCTGGATCAGTGCTTCCATCGAGCAATGCACCTTCTCCTTGTCCACCGGGAAGGCGATTGTTGGCATGTCGATCTGGAACGGCCCTTCGGGCATCTGGTCGAGGCATTGCTCGATGATCCGGATGCTCTCGCGCATCTCCTCGACGCGGCATTGCCAGCGTGCATAGCAGTCGCCCTCGTCGCGGGTGATGACATTGAAGTCGAGCCGGTCGTAAATCTCATAGGGCTCGTCGCGGCGGATGTCCCAGTCGACGCCCGAGGCGCGCAGGTTCGGGCCGCTCAGTCCGAGATCGATGGCGTCCTCGGCGGAGATTACGCCGATCCCCTGCGTGCGCTTCAGGAATACCCGGTTGTTTTCGAGCAACCGCTCATAGTCGCGGATCCGGTTCGGGAAGATGTCGCAGAACTCCCTGATCTTGGGAAGGAAACCGTCAGGCAGATCCTCGCGCACTCCGCCGACCCTGCAGAAGGACGTGTGCATGCGCGCACCGCTGATCATTTCCAGGAGATCCATGATCATTTCACGCTCCCGCATGGCGTAAAGCAAGGCGGTCATGGCGCCGAGGTCCATCGGCAGCGCGCCGGTGATCAAGACATGGCCGGAGATCCGCGCCAGCTCGGCCATCATCACGCGGATATATTGTGCGCGAATCGGTGCTTCTATGCCGAGGAGTTTCTCCACCGCCAGCGCGAAGGCGAGGTTGTTCGACGGTGGACAGAGGTAGTCGAGCCGGTCGGTGAGCGGAAAAATCTGGGTGTAGGTGAAGCTCTCCGCCAGTTTTTCAGTGCCGCGATGGAGGTAGCCGATGTGTGGATCCACGCGCTTGACGTACTCACCGTCCAATTCGAGGACGAGCCGAAGAACCCCATGCGTGCTGGGGTGCTGGGGGCCGAGATTGAGAAGCACCTCCTTGGTGTCGAACGCTTCGCCTTGCGGGCTGATCAGTTCGGTGACTTCGGTCATTTTAAGTTTCCGGCGTGGAGCGGCCTCCCTTATGGAATGTTCTTGGTGGCGAGGTCGGGCTGCGTCGGCGGCGTGCCTTCGGCGCCAAACGGGTTCAGCTTGTCCTTGTAACCACGGAGCGGAAAATCCTTGCGCTGCGGGAAGCCCTCGAACCCTTCCCACATGTAGATCCGGCGCAAATCGGGGTGGCCCTCGAACCTGATCCCGTACATGTCCCAGGCTTCGCGCTCATGCCAATTGGCGGTTCGCCAGACCCCCGTCACCGACGGGACCCGCGGCGGATCGGCGAGGCGGCATTTGATGCGAACGCGCCATTTGTTCGGTAGCGAATAGAGGTGGTACACCGTCTCGTAGCGTGGCATCTCAGGATAATGATCGACCCCGCAGATGTCCGACAGGAAGTTGAACCGCAACGCCGGGTGTTCCTTCAGAAACCGGCAAAGCTCGACGATCATGTCAGGCGGAGCGGCGAAGGCATGTACACCATGCGCGAAGCCAAGATCGTCGATTGCCTCGCCGAAACGCTCCGTGATCGTAGTGCGGATGAGGGGCGTCTCCACACTCATGACGCTGCAACCCGATCCAGAGGAGTCCCGGCCAGTGCTCGGGATTTTTTGATCTTCTCCTGAAGTAGCAGGAATCCATGCATCAGCGCCTCGGGCCGCGGCGGGCAGCCGGGCACATGCACGTCCACCGGCACGAAGGTCTCCGCTCCCTGCACCACCGCGTAGGTGTTGTAGACCCCGCCCGAGATAGCGCAGGTGCCCATGGCGATGACCCAGCGGGGCTCCGGCATCTGGTCATACAGGCGGCGCACCACGGGCGCGAACTTCCGCGTTACTGTGCCGGCGATGATCATCACATCGGACTGGCGGGGCGATGGCCGGAACACCACGCCGAACCGGTCGAGATCATAGCGGGCGCACCCCGCCGAGATCATCTCGATGGCGCAGCAGGCAATTCCGAAAGTTTCGGGCCACAGCGCCGAGCTTCGGCTCCAGTTGATAACGCTCTCGGCCGTGGTGAACAGCACGCTGTCGCGGATCGCGTTGTTTACGCCTCCCATTCGAGTGCTCCCTTCAGCCAGGCGTAGGCGAAGCCCACAAGAAGCAGCAATATGAAGACGAACATCTCGACAAAGCCGACCAGCCCGATGTCTTTCAGGACGACGGCCCAGGGAAAGAGGAACATCGTCTCGACATCGAAGACGACCAGCAGGATCGCAAGGATAAAAAACGGCACTCTGAAGCGCCCCGCGGCGGCCTCACCCGCGGCGTCCATGCCGCACTCATAGGGCATGTTCTTTTCGGGATAGGGATTGGACGGACGCAGCAGCGAGGAGACAAGAAGCGTCGCCCCCGTCACCAGAACGACTCCGACGATCATAAAAAGAACCGGCAAGAATTCCATCGCAGCCATATCGCACTGCACCGGTTACCCACTGAGAGCTTTCCTCAGGCCGCGACCGTCCTGTTCAGGACCGTAATGCGGTCGCCCCGGGAAGCAACTTGGGCAATCCTTTCTTGAGCTTTGAGTTTATTCCGTCGGACAGATCATTGCAAATTCAATCGGTCAGCCGCCAACACGGAATGCTGGGCAAGTCTTAAAAACCATGCGGGAAACAGGCCGATGCCGATGGTGCCGGCAGCAGTGAAGGCGAGCGTCGCGCGCACCAAGGGCGTCAGCGCCGGGTCGAACGTCCTTTCCGGCTCGCGCATGTAGATCACCATGACGATGCGGATATAAAAGTAGGCGGCAACAGCACTCAGCAGCACTGCGATCACCGCCAGGATGACGAACCCTCGCTCGACGAGCGCCACCAGCACGTAGAACTTGGCGAAGAACCCGGCCGTTGGCGGAATGCCGGCCAGCGAGAACAGATAGAGCAGCATCAGAAGTGCCAGCCCCGGATGCAACTTGGCGAGACCCGCATAGTCTTCGATAACCTCGCCGGAAAAATCGCCGTTCCGCATCACGATGACGATGCCGAAAATGCCGAGATTCATGAGCGAGTAGATCAGCAGATAGATCATCACGCTGGCGATCCCGTCCGCCCCGCCGGCCACCACGCCGAAAAGAGCGAACCCGGCATGGGCGATGCTGGAATAGGCCAGCAGGCGCTTGAAATTATCCTGCACCAGTGCAACGAAACTCCCGAGCGCCATCGTCACCACAGCAATGACCGCGACGATGATCCAAACGTTGGAGGTTGCGACCAGAGGGTTGAGGAACACCCGCAGGATCACCGCGAACCCCGCCGCCTTAGGCCCCACGGACATGAAGGCGGTAATCGTCGTCGGCGCGCCTTCATAGACGTCCGGCACCCACATGTGGAACGGCGCCGCACCGACCTTGAAGACCAGCCCCGCGACGATGAAGACCACCGCCAGCAGCAAGCCGGGGTCGCGCGGAGCGCCGGTCACGGCCGCAGCCATACCGTCCAATTGCGTCGTGCCGGTGAGCCCGTAGACCAGCGAAACGCCGTAGAGGAAAATTCCGGTCGAGACCGCACCAAGGATTACGTATTTCAGCGCCGCTTCGTTCGATCGCCGCTCACGCCGCAGAAATCCGGTCAGCACGTAGGTGCAAAGCACCATCAACTCGAGGCCCACGTAGATCGAGAGGAGATCGGTCGCCGAGGCCATGATCATCATTCCCGAAAGGGCGAAAAGCAGCAGGACATAGTATTCGCTGCTCCCGATCCCTTCGATTTCGGCATATTTCCGCGAAAGCAGGAATGTCAGAATGGTGGCTATGTAGAACACGAACTTGAAGAAGACCGCGAAGCGGTCGGCGATGAACATGCCAGTATAGGCCGGCCGCACTTCTCCCGCCAGCATCAGTGTCGCCAAGGCGGCAATCAGCACGACCGTGACGGAAGCCCAGACAAGGAAATACTTCTGCCCCTTGCGCAAAAACTGTCCCAGGATCAGCAGGATGCAGGCTCCAGTAATCACCACGATCTCGGGCAGGCTTGCGAGGGCCGACTGGAAAAGTGCGGCGACGATCATTGGCCGCTCCCCTTGGCATGCACCTGCACCAGCAGATGTTCCACCGAAGCGTCCATGATATTGAGAAAGGGCTTCGGATAGAGCCCGACCCACAGCACGAAGACGGCCAGCGGCAGGGTCGCTGCCAGCTCGCGGGCGTTCACGTCGCGTATCTTGAACCGGACGCTGACGCTGGCCGGACCAAGCGCGACTTTCCTATACATGCCAAGCAGATAGGCCGCGCCAAGCAACGCGCCCACAACGGCGGCCGCGCCGATGGCCAGGTTGGCCGCAAACCCGCCCGACAGGACCAGCAACTCGCCGACGAACGAATTCGTTCCCGGCAGCGCCATCGACGACAGAGTAAACAGCGCAAGAAACGCGGTATAGACGGGTGCTGCCTTCATCAGCCCGCCATAATCAGCGATGCTGCGGGTATGGGTCCGCTCGTAAATCAAGCCGACGAACAGGAACAACGCGCCCGTCGTCACGCCATGATTGAACATTTGCAGGATACCTCCTTGGAGCCCGCGGAGGTTCAGCGCAAATATCCCCATGGTCACGAAGCCCATGTGGCTGACGCTGGAATAGGCCACCAGTTTCTTCAGATCGTCCTGTGCCAGCGCGAGCAACCCGCCATAGACGATCGCAAGCGCTGAAAGCGAAAGCATCGGTGTCGAATAATATACCGACGCCTCTGGCAGCATCGGCAGCGAGAACCGCAGGAACCCATAGGCGCCCATCTTCAGGAGTACGCCCGCGAGGATGATGCTGCCCGCGGTCGGCGCTTGTACATGGGCGTCCGGCAGCCAGGTATGGACCGGGACCATCGGCACCTTGACCGCGAAGGCGATCAGGAAGGCGAAGAACAGCCAGGATTGGACCCGGAATGGCAAATCCTGTGCAGTGAGGGCGAGGATGTCGAAGGTCTCGCCGCCGTTGAAATAGAGCACGATGACACCGACCAGGAACAGGACACTGCCCGCCAGAGTGTAGAGGAAGAACTTGAACGCCGCATAGATCCGGCCGTCGCCGCCCCAGACGCCGATGATCAGGTACATCGGGATCAGCATCGCTTCCCAGAAAACGTAGAACAGGAACAGGTCGAGCGCGCAGAACACCCCCAGCATCAGCGCCTGCATGGAGAGCAGACTGACCATGAACGCCTTCACCTTGCGGTCGATCGCAACCCACGAGGCGAGCACACAGATCGAACCCAGCAACGCGGTCAGGAACACGAAGAGCGCGCTTATCCCGTCGATACCAAGCGCATAAGTGATCCCGAGCGCGGGCACCCAAGAGCGCTTCTCTGTGAACTGCATCTCGTGGGTCGTGGTGTCGAATCCGGCCAGCATGGCGATGCAGAGGGCGAGGTCGAGGATTGTGACACCCAGCGCTGTCCAGCGCACCGCATCGTCGCCGCGGAGAAACATCAGAACCGCTGCCCCGGCGACGGGCGTGAAAATTATGAAGCTCAGAAGCGGCAATCCCATCGCGCCCCCTACCGCCATACTACGGCGAAGACCACGGCGGCTGCGATCACACCAGCGATCATCGCCAGCGCGTAATGGGTCACGACGCCGGTCTGGAGCCGCCGGAGCCGCCCGCCGCCGCGCAGGATCGAGCGGGCGACGCCGTTCACGACGGCGTCCACGCCGGTGAGATCGATCCACAGTCCCGCCCGTGCCGTCCCATGCAGGAAGGGTAGTGCGGCTGTCTCGGACACGTTGCTTACCGCCTTCTCATAGCGCGCCAGCGGTTTTTCGGCGAACCACATGAAGAGCCGCGCGCCCTTGCGGTAGAACCAGTCGGTGTCGATGCTGATCGTGTTCTCGGGGTCGAGCGCCCTGAGGAACAGCACGAATCCCAGTGCGGTGAACATCAACAAGCTGAGGCTCTCGGTGAGATGGACGCCCGTATAGGGTTCGAAGTCGACCGAATAGGGAAGGAGAGCGTAAAGCGGCTGCGGGAATACCCCGATCGCAATGCAGAGCACCGCCGCCATGCCCATCGCAACCAGCATGTTGCGCGGCGGCTCCCGCGCCTCCAGTTTCCGGTCCACGCCGAAAAACATGTAATACGGGAGCTTCAGGCCCGTGTGCAGGAACGTCCCCGACGACGCCATCGTCAACGCCACCACCACCAGCGCCCGATGATCCTGTCCGGCGGCGGCAATCACCATCGATTTGGTGACAAAGCCTGAGAAGAACGGAAACGCCGAGATTGCGAAGGCGCCGACCATATAGAGCGCCACCGTTATCGGCATGGTCCTGTAGAGCCCGCCAAGTTCGGTGAGCTTGCGGCGGCCGGTCACGTGGATCACCGCTCCTGCGCCCATGAATAGCAGTGCCTTGTAGAGGATATGCGCGAAGGCGTGGCTGGAGGCGCCGTTCACTGCCATCTCGGTGCCGATGCCGATACCTGCCACCATGTAGCCCACTTGGCTGACGATATGATAGGCGAGCAGCCGCCGGCAGTCGTTCTCCAGCACCGCGTAGATGACACCGTAAAGCGCCATTGCAGTGCCGAGCCAAACCAGAAGCTCGGTTCCCGGAAACGTCCGCGCCAGGACATAGACGGCGGTCTTCGTGGTGAAGGCGCTCATAAACACCGCCCCGGTGACAGTCGCCTCCGGGTAAGCATCAGTCAGCCAAGCGTTAAGGGGCGGCACCGCGGCGTTGAGCATGAACCCGGCAAGGATCAGGTAGGCGCCGACGCCCATCCCCCCCGCGATCGGGCCGAGGAGCAGCGAACCCGTGGCGAGCTCGTGGAGAATGACGCCACCGAGCAGAACGACGCCGCCGGTGATGTGGACCATGAGATAGCGGAAACCGGCGGCAACCGCCTGCCGGCCGCCCTGGGCGAAAACCAGATAGGCAGAGGCAAACGCCATGCCTTCCCAGAACAGGTACAAGGTCAGGTAGTCGCCGGCGAAAACCACGCCAAGCGCGCTGCCGACATAGACGAACGCAGCGACATGCTGGCCGGGGCGCGTCAGGTGCAGAGCGTAGACCGTTCCGATCAGCGCCATAATGGTGAAGACCGTTGCGAAGACGATGCTCAGCTTGTCGACCTTCGCGATGAGGATTTCCTGCCCAATGAACGATGCCGCGCCGTAGCTGCCTGACTGCATCGTGAGCACGGTGAGGATCGCAAGTATCGGGATCAGCAGCAGATAGGCCTTGCGGATCGACCCGTTCAGAAAGGGGATCGGCAGGGCACCGAGAATGAACAGCAGGGCGGGATGGACGAAGTCAGTCATAATAGTCCTCGCGCCGCATGAGCCCAGCCCGATGACCGAGGAACTTGGAAACGAAAATCAGCAGCACGCAGGATAAGAAGCCGTAGACGGCCGACCAGCCCGGCAGACGGTCCCACGGGTATTCGGCGTGTTCGCGCGGCACCAGGAAGTCGGCGATGACGATCAGGACGAGCACCAGATAGAAAAGCCGACGCCGTTCGGTCGCATACTTTCCGTCGCCAAAGAAATCGACCACGCGCTTTATCACCTGACAACTCCTTCCGCCAAGGCGACGAAATAGTCGGGGAAGATGCCCATCGCCACCGACAGGATGGCGGTCGCAACTAGCGGGATCGTCACCATCGGAATTTCACGGACCATTGCCGGGCTCCCTTGCGCCTCCGTCCCGAAAAAGGCGACATAGCTGACCGGCAGGAAATAAGCGGCGTTGAGAACCGAACTCGCTAGGAGCACGATCAGGAACGCGATTTCCCCCGCCTCCACCGCGCCTCGCGCCAGATACCACTTGCTCACGAACCCCGCAGTCGGTGGCACGCCGATCATGCTGAGTGAGCCGACGAAGAACGCCCCCATCGTCCAGGGCAACCGGCGGCCGATACCAGCCATGTCGCTGATGTTGCGCTTGCCAGACGCGCAATAGATCGACCCGGCGCAGAAAAACAGTGTGATCTTTGAGAATGCATGCGCCGCGATGTGGATGATCCCACCGACCATCGCGACCGGCGAGAGCAGAACCGCCCCCAGCACGATGTAGGAGAGCTGGCTGACCGTCGAATAGGCGAGTCGCGCCTTCAGGTCGTCCCGCGTCAGGGCGTAGACCGACGCCATCAGAATCGTGAACGAGACCAGATAGGCCGTGGCGATGCCCAGTCCTAGCCCGTCCACCAGCCCCGTGCCGAACACATGGAACACCAACCGCAGCACGCAAAACACGCCCATCTTGACCACGGCCACGGCATGCAGGAGCGCACTGACCGGTGTCGGCGCCACCATCGCGGCAGGCAGCCATGCGTGCATCGGCATCACCGCAGCCTTGGCGAAGCCGAAGAGGTAGCAGAAATAGACGACCGTCAGCATCGCGGCAGAAGCATCGCTCCCTGCCAGCAGTCCCCCCGACACAAAATCGAACGACCCCGCAATGTGGTAGGTCAGCGCCAGTGCGGCGAGAAGCAGGCTTTTCGACGCGCCCATCAAATAGACGAGGTACTTGCGGCTGCCCGCCCATCCCTGTTCATCCTCGTGGTGGTAAACAAGTGGATAGGTCACGAGGCTAAGCATCTCGTAGAAGATCACCAGCGTGAACAGATTGGCGGAAAAGGCGCCCCCGACCGCTGCCGCGAGACTGGCGGCAAAGCAGGCGAAGAACCGGGTCTGCGCATGCTCGTTCAAGTGCCGCATGTAGCCGATGGAATAGATCGCCGCGACAATCCACAGCAGCGACGAGACGGTGGCAAACACCATGCCGAGCGCATCGACCCGGAAGGCCAAGTCAATCCCCGGCAGAACTTCAAACAGGCGCAATTCGACCGTCCCGCCCGCCAGCACCGTGGGCGCCATCGAGACGACAATTGCGAACATGGCGATTGCCGCCAATGGCGAGACGATATCGCGGAGTTTCTCGCGGTTGTTCAGGAGAAGAACTGCAAGGGCCGCCAGGCCCGCGACGGCGACGGCAAGTAGCGGCCGGATCGATATCACCGGGTCCAAGCCACTATCCTTTCATCATGGTCACGTCGTCGACCTTGAGGGTGGATTTGTTCCTCACGAGGGCGACCAGGATACCGAGGGCGACGGCAACCTCCGCCGCGGTGATTGCGATGACGAAGATCGCGAAGATCTGACCGCGGAAATCGGCGTAGTAACGTCCGAAAGCGATGAAATTGATGTTGACCGAGTTGAGCAACAGCTCCAGCGACATCAGCACGACCAGAATGTTGCGCCTGAGCAGCACGCCCGCCGCTCCGATCACGAACAGCGCCACTCCGAGCAAAATATACCACCAGAGCGGAACCATCACCGCTGCTCCTTCTGCGCCAGCACGATGGCCCCGATCAGGGCGGCCAGCAGGATGACGGACGCAACTTCAAACGGCAGGAGATAGTCGGCGAACAGCGTTGTGCTGAGCTGCCTGACCTGATCGCCACCGCGCACGGTGACGGGCTGCGTGAGCGAAAAGCGGCCGCTCCAGAGCACCAGCGCAACCATCTCGATCCCAAGCAGGACGAGCAACACCAGAGCCGCCATGTTGCCGCCCGGCAAGAACCGTTGCAAGACCGCTTCGCGCACATCGATCATCATGATCACGAAGACGAACAGGACCATAATCGCGCCGACATAGACGAAGATCTGGATGACCGCGAGCAACGGCGCCTCGAGCATAACGAAGATTGCCGAGATGTTGAGGAAACACGCCATCAGCGCCATTGCGCTGTGCACCGGATTCCGGGCCAAGACCACCGTCAGGGCCGTGATCACGGACACCGTAGCGAACACAAGAAAGAACCCCGGTTCCATCGACGCCGACCCTCCGACGCGAACTGCTACCCGGCGCGAGACGGCCGGAATTGAGATTGCGCCGCAAATTCCGATGCGTTCACAAATTGTGCCCTAATATCGGATTTTTCACAAGATTATTGTCATTGGCGGAGCAAACCAGGCCAGTCCGGATGTGGCGAAGGTCGCTTGCGAAACGATTCCAGACGTCGGTCGAGGCAAGGATCCAGTGAGCAGTAATCGGATCCCGATCCTTCAGTCCAATTCAATGCGGCCCAGGAATTCTGCTGCCTGCAATGTATCCAAGGCGCTCGCTGTCTCCCGGAAATAAGGCAGGCCCTCCCAGAGGCTGCGATCGCCGACGATATAGAATCGGCGCTTGGCGCGCGTGAGGGCAACGTTCAAGAGGTTCGGCTTCGAAGCGGCCCAACTGGCCGCTCCGCTATGGTCGGCATCGGCGCCGAGCACCATGAAAACGATGTCTTCTTCCTTGCCCTGGAAGGTATGCACCGTGCCTATCCTTTCCTTCAACCACCTCGACAGCTTCGGTGGAGATGCCCGCATATTTCCGTTCGGATCGATCCATGTCGCGTGGGCGAGAGCCTGCCTCAGACTGTTCTTGATCTCTTTGAACGGCGAGATGATATAGAGATCTGGCAACGCGCCGTCCCGGCGATAGGTGGCGGTAAGGACGTCGACGATGAAATCCGTCTGTTCCGCAACGGCCTGTTTGCCCGATACCCTGCCCTTGACATCGATCCAGGCGCTGTCGCCGTAAAACGGCGGCACGTCGCCGGCTGGTCGGCGTTCTTCCAGCCCGAATACCATCTTGTTCTGATAGGCGATCTGGTTGGCAAGGCCGAACATCGGATCGATGCAGCGCCGATGTACCCTGAGGGGGCTGCCGATCCAGAGCCCGTCGGCTTCCTCGCCCGAGACCGCCGTCCCATAGCGGTTGGTGGCGTCGGCCAGCATCTGCACCGACGCCCTGTTCGGCGAATATTGTCCTGCCGCCGTGTGGGGCGAGAGAGCCGAGATGGCGGTGATCAGCGCGCTGGGCAGCGTGAAGACCGGTTCGATCTGCTGGGGATCGCCGATCACCATAACGCGGCGGGCCCGCAACAGGGCGCCGACGGCCGCTTGCGGCACCGCCTGACCAGCTTCATCGATGAAGACCCAGCCGATCGAGCCGGTGTCGAGACCGCGGAACTGCCGGGCAAAGGAGGCGAAGGTCGTCGAGACGATGGGAACGATCATGAAAAGGCTCTGCCAGATCAACGCAATGTGCTCGCCGTCGGCGGGTCCGTTGTTGGAAAGCAGTTTGTTGGTGGCGACGATGTTTCCTCCAAAACCTCCGCCTTTCTTGCCCACGTCAGCCAGCCACGCTTCATGCAGCGTCAATGCCGCTTCCACCAATGCAGAACGCAGACCTGCCAGTTCGTCTCGATGCCACAGACCGTCAATCTGGAACTGATCGGTCTCGAGATCGGCGAGACGCCCGGGTAGGATGGGATGATCGAGAATCTTTCCGAGGCGATCGTATTCCTCTCTCTTCCTCGACCAGATTTCCCGTTGCGATCCTAGCGTCTGTTCCGCCCGCTGATATCCCCGCAGCGCCCGTTTCAGCGCAGGTCCATGGGTTTTTGCAATATGACGCTCGCATTGCGCCAGTGCCTTGCGCAATTCCAACTGCCTGCGCGCATTGGCGATAACACTTTGCCGATGCTGGCGGGCAGGATTGGCCGGCAGCACTTTCTCCCACCACGCGGGAGCGCTGCGGTCGAGCAGTTGTTCCTCCTCCTTCAGCTGAGACAATCCTTCCCTGATACGGAGCATTTCGGCCGCGACCATGTCGCATCGGTCCTGCGCATGTCGAAGCTCGCTTGCGGCCGCCCTGACCTTTTCAAGCGCCTCGCGGCAGAAAGTATCCTGCGAAATCAGGGAGATTTCTTCATGGAGATCGGCATAGCGTGCATATTCGCCGATCTTGTCGCGAACCACCTTGTCGGCGGCCTGAAATGCCGCCGATGCTTCGGCGAAGTTTGGTCCCTTATAACCCTTTAGCCACTCCCAGATGGTCTCTGGTTTGTCGGCACCGGACCAGCCGGGCTTCGGCCTTTCGGCGATCTCCATGAAGGCGAAACGTTCCTTGAACGCTCGGCGATTCCGGGAATTGCCGAGCGCACAGGCGATCAGCCCCCATGGGCGGTCGCCGTCCGAGAGCTTGACGACCGCCCCATTGTCCTTCTGGCAAGCGATTTTGTGCGCGATGGTCTGCAGATATTGGAAGGAAGACGTTCTCGCGACCGAGCTTTTCTTCGGAAGGTCGCGCGAAATATTCTCCACGGCGGCGTTGTTGGAGGAGGCGACGACCATTTCGAATCCTGCCAGGGCCGGGATCAGCGCCGATATCGAGGCCGTGCTCCGGTCCGAGAAAATGACGCGGCGCGGCGCGCCATCGAAGGCATCGCGAGCCGTCTTCAAGGAGGCCAGGATGCGGGCGCGCCGAACGATATTATCCGCGAACATGTCGCGAAGCAGCGTCGTCTTTCCCGTCCCTGGCGGGCCGTTGACCGAGAACAGTCCCGTTTCCGACAGGTCGTCGATTGCCGAATTGATCGCGAACTGTTGCATGAGGCTCATGGCGTGGTGAGGTTCGCTGAGCCAGCGCCCGCGGTTGAGTTTTCCAGGATGCAAGGCCCGAACGATCGCCCGGCGTCCGTCCTCCGAGTAGAGGTCGATCCGTTTCTCACGCGCCAGCGGGGTGAGATATTGCCTGAGCGGCGCGGGGATATCGCCATGCGTGACGCGTATCATCGCCCGCTCGATGTCTTCGATGAAGAAGCTGTTCAGGATGCCGATGTCATCTTCAACGCTTGCACTCTCGTCCTCGTCGTCGGCATCGATCGCATTACTATCAGGCGGTGGCGGCAAGGAGATAAGCTCAGGTTTTTCCACCCGGTCTCGATAGCGTATTTCAACAGCGGCGATGGGCTTTTCGTGCTTCGAGGCAAAGCCGGCCCAATCGCAGAGCAATTCATGCAGTGTCAGGATTTCGTTGGCATCGATCGGCTGATCGACCATGTCCTCGGAGGATGAAGATCTCAGATGCCGTTGAGCCCGAAAGTTTTGAAGCAATTCCGAGAGCTGCCGCTTGCTGCCGGCAAATGCCTCGTGGCTGAGCGAGGAGAGGCCGGATTTCCGCACCCGTCCCAGAGCCCATGGAAGCGTGGAAACCGAAAATGTTTCGAACATCGGCTCTCCCAAGGGGGAGAGCTGCAGGCTGGCTAAGCAGGTATCGCCATCGAGATCACCGCGTTCGGCATCGTCATATTCGGCGATATCGGCTGTAACGCTATCGAAGTGTCTGCGGATATCGGCAATTTCGGATTTGTTGAAAATCCCGAGGAAGAGGGTAAAACCCGTGATTTGCTTCTCCTCGGGGATCGCTGGACGGCTGAGTGCGGCACCGTCATCCTCGAGCGTTTTCGCATGCAGCCAGAAAACAGTTCGGCCTTCACCGGAGACGATGCGGCTGGAGAGATCGTAAGGAATGAAGAACTCGATCTTGTGCCAGAAATCGAGAATGGCCAGAAGCCGTTCCCTTTCGGCGCCGTCTGCAATTGTCTGCATGACTTCTCACTGAGGAGTTGCAAAAATAGGCTCGCGCTTTCTTTTAGCAACGATTGCAGCTCAAAATCAAAGACCATGGTGGCTGCGCGTCCCGGAGCCGCCGGACCGCATTTCCGCACCATGGCAAGGCCACATCAATGCAGACGTGGCCGGCGTCGCTCGCTGAGTTGCCGTCCCCGGTTCCAGCGGGCTATGGTCTCCGGCACGACCTCCGCCTTGCCAACGGCGGGCTCGGCGATCGAGCGCAGGCGTTCGAGGGCAATCCCCGCCTTGGCGGCATAATCGAGCGAAGTCGGATCGTCCGAATGCACGTCCTGGATCGCGGCGAAGACGGCCTCCGCCTCGGCCAGCCGTTTGCTGGCCGCAAGCGCGATACCGCGCTTGTAATGTGCCTGGATGAGATGGGGCCCGATCTCGCCGACCCGGCGGAAAGTCTCTGCGGCCTGCTCATATTGATGCAGGGCAAGCTGCGTGTCGCCAAGCCGCATTTGGATGGGTGTCGGATCGGACGCTTGCTCGACGAGAACCTTGTAGGCAGCCAATGCCTCCGTCAGCTTGCCGCGGTCGAATAGCAGATTGGCGAGCCCGAATTCAGCGCCGGTATGGCCTGGAGCCGATTGCAGGACCTGGTTGAAGGCGATCTCCGCCTTGCTCCGGGCTCCGTTGCGGTACATGTCGAGCGCCTGTTCATAGACGAAACGAATGCTGCGTGGATTGAGCACGCCATGCAGATTCTGGCCGTTGCGGGTGCGGAACAGGGTGCAGCTGATCCGCCTTTCCTCCGCCCCGAACATATATTTATAGGGTTCGTTTCCGCGAAGGAAATCATAGGTCTTGAAGCCGTGTTCGATCGCTCGCCGGATGCAGTAACCATGCAGGATGAGACCGGGGGACGGCGTCTTCCAGTTTTCGTCGCGGCCGGTGATATAAAAGAGGATCGCCTGCTTCTGCCGGTCGACGATATTCGCCAGCGCGCCGAGCGGCTGGTCGCCATGCCAAAACACCGGCACCTCGAGATTGCCGCAGTTGAAGCTGTCCATCAGCATTTCGCGTGTGGTGATGATCAGCCGCTCGGTCCGCTCCGCGCCTTTGCGGGCACTCCACTTGATCCGCCAGAGATTGAAGAGGATGTCCAAGTCCCGATCGATGGTCTCGGCGGTTGCCATCGTGATCCGGTAAATATCGTCTCCTTCGACCTTGCGCAGGAACCGCCGGAGCTTCTGGCGAGTCTGGCTGCTCATGCGCTGTTCGAGATAGTCGTCGAAGCTTGCCGGCAGGGGGACGATCGGGCAGATCGTATTGTCGATATTCTCGCTGTTTTTGGGCGAGCTGTCGCGAAACATCACCTCCGGCCCCTGCAGCGCCTCGATCATCTTCTCGCGCCGGCCGGCAGGGCCGCTGAAATATTCGAGCTTCAGGTCGGTCCAGTTCTGATGCTTGAGAAACGAAGCAAAGCCGGCAATGGCGTGATGCTCGTAATCCGGTCTGACGATGAAGCCGGTGTAATCGGCCGCAAAATTCCCGGCCATGATGATCTCGTCGTAGAAGAGCCCGGTCTTCTCGTTCAGATGCGTGATGAGGCGCAGCGGAAAGAAGGCGACATAGGGTGCTTCGGGATCGCGTTCGCGAAGGGCGAGGATGAACCAGCGGCGTCGGTGGGAGAGATAGTTCTTCAGCCATATCCAGGAGAGGAAATGCTGCGCGTCGGGATCTTCCAGGAAGACCTGATCCCAGTTCTCGCGTACCGCCTCGAACCCCGCAATGGTGTCGATGATATCTATGCGCATGTCCGCCCCCCAATACCCCATACGTCACTCGGGAGGTTTCATTCTAATGGGAAACACCGATCTTCAAATAAACCGTCCGGATGATTTACGGAGCCCAAATGGGATTAGTCCTGAGCCGGCGCATAACCCAAAATCGCATCCGGTTTTTGGTAGGAATTATACACAGATTCAAAACGATAGAGCGCAACGGGTCCTGAAGGATGTAGCGCTTCTACGGACATCGCCCGAAAGTGTGCAGCGGTTTTGAGAACATGGATACATAAGGATTAGATCAGAGTTCGCCGGAGATCCGCGGGCTCGCATGGATGAAGGCCCAGAGCGTCCGGCTGATGGCGACGATCTCGGCGATCGACTTTTCCAGAAGGTCGAGCTCGCGCGCGTCCATCTGTTCGATCTTGCCGTAGCGGATCTGCTTGTCGTCCTCGACGAGCCGCATCAGCTGTGTGCTCGAAATCTCTCCTTTTTCGTCGAAGGAATAGATGCAGTGATTGTACTTGTTGCGGATCTTGGATTCCTTCTTCAGCCGCGCCATGGCCGAAAGGATCGCCTTCCGGTCGGAAGGGGAGGTCGAAGCGAGCTTGGACAGCCGTTCGATGAGATCGATCCGGGCGCGCGTGGTGTTCAGCGTCAGGAACACGACGATTGCTGCATCCTTTTCGACCCGGAGAAAATGGGCGATGATGTAGATCAGCAGGCTTTCGGTGTTCGTCCAGACATAGTTCAGGCGGCCGACCCGCAGCAGGACATCGGACATCGCCGCCATGATCAGCGCTCCTTGAAAGCGCGGGACATGCTGTCGGTGATTGGTTTGCTCAGATATTCGAAGAAGGTGCGTTCCGACGTCTGAATCAGCACTTCGGCCGGCATTCCAGGAACGGGATGGAAATTGTGCACCCGCGCAATCTCGGAATCGGGTATTCCGACACGGACGATATAGACGTCCTTGACCGAAGCTCCCGCATTTTCCTCGATCGAATCGGCTGAGACGTAAAAGACCTTGCCCTGCAGAACAGGGGTCGTGCGCCGGTTGAGCGCCGTGAGGCGGATCGAGGCCGTTTCTCCCTCATGCAACTGGTCGATCGAAGTTCGCAGCACCTTCGCTTCCAGGATCAGCGGCACATGCGACGGCAGGATCTCCATGATCGGCTTTCCTGTTGTGATGACACCGCCGGCTGTGTGAAAATAGGAGCGCACCACCGTGCCCGACACCGGCGAACGGATAGTGGTGCGTTCGAGCACGCCGGCGGCCTCGCGCATTTGTTCGCGCACACTGTCCAGATCTGTTTCGGCGCTCTCGAGCGCATCGAGTGCTGCCTGCTTGTTGGAGTTGACGGCGATGACGGCTTCCTGGCGGAATTTGGCGATCTCCGCCTCGCTCTCGTTGAGCTCGCCGTTCAGTCGGGCAATGTCGCCCATCGCATCGGCGATCGCCCGCTCGATTGCCAGCAGATCCGTCTTGCGCATATAGCCGACCTTGACCAGCCGAGCCTTGGAGTCGCGTTCCTCGGTCAGCAGCGACAGCTGCCTTTCGAAGGATTCTCGCTGGCCCCTATAGCCGGCGAACCGGAATTCGAGCGATGCGATGTTCTTTCCGATCAGATTGAGCTGCTCTTCAAGCTTGATCTGCTTGCTGTGGAAGACGACGTTCTGGCTCTGGATGATCGCGTTGATATCAGGATCGCCGGCCTCCTTCGTCACGATATAGGGAAGCTGGAATTCGCGCAGGCCCTGCGCTTCGGCACGGAGCCTGGCGACGACGGCTTCAAGGCGCAGGCGACGAAGCTGCAGCATCCGCTCGTTTGAGCGGGATGCTGTGGGATCGAGGGTCAGCAGGATGTCGCCTTCCCTGACCGTATCGCCTTCGCTGACGCGCATCTCCTTGATGATGCCGCCTTCCAGATGCTGGATGATCTTGTTGTTGCCGGTCGCGACGAAGCTTCCCTGCGCGATAACGGCGGAGGCGAGCGGCGCCGTCGCCGCCCAGAAGCCGAAGCCTCCGAACGAGGTGAAGAGAACCGTCAGGCCGACGATGCTGTGCACACGGATCGAGCGCGGCACATCGCTATACCACTCAAGCTGCGCCGGACCGGTCGTCTCCCGATTTTTCCGTCCCATGTCGTTCATCCCTCGATGCGCGGTGCTTGTTGACCGTTATTGCCGTTGTTCTTGGAAAGCGCCTGCAGCACCTCGATCCTTTCCCCGAACATGGCGACAGTGCCGTCCTTGAGCACAAGGATCTTGTCGACGCATTGGAGAAGAGCCGGGCGCTGGGTGATGGTGACGGTGGTAATGCCCTGCTTCTTGGCGTGGATCAGTGCCTTGGCAAGGGCTGCCTCGCCCTGCGTATCGAGGTTCGAGTTCGGCTCGTCGAGCACCACGAATTTGGGATTGCCGAAGAAGGCGCGGGCGAGCGCGATGCGCTGCTTCTGGCCGCCCGAAAGCGGAGCGCCATCGGCCGCCACGATGGTTTCGTAGCCCTGCGGGAAGCCTGCGATGAGTTCGTGCACGTCGGCCAGCACCGCGGCCTCGTAGATCTGGTGATCGTCGACGTCGTCGCGCATGCGGCAGATATTGGCCTTGATCGTGCCGGGAAAGAGCTGCACGTCCTGCGGCAGATAGCCGATGCTTTCGCCGAACTGGCGCTGGTCCCAGTTGCGCAGATCCATCAGGTCGAGGCGTACATTTCCCGACGTCGGGACGATCGAGCCGACGAGCATCTTGCCGAGCGTCGTTTTGCCTGACCCGGAATTGCCGATGATCGCAAGCGATTCCCCCTTCCTGAGCGAGAAGGAGATGCCGTTGAGAATGACCTTCTTTTGCGGTGGCGGCACGAAGAGAATGCGTTCGACATCGAGCCGGCCTTCGGGATTGGGAAGACGCAGGCGCGGGAAGTTCAATGGGGAATTCAACAGCAGTCCCTTGATCCTGCTATAGGCGGTTGCCGACCGGTTGAACTGGTTCCAGCCTTCGATGGCGCCTTCGATTGGTGCCAGCGCGCGTCCCGAGATGATCGAGGCCGCAATCACCATGCCGCCCGTCAGCTCGCCGGAGAGCGACAGATGCGCGCCCCAGCCGAGCAGGGTGACCTGGGTGATCATGCGGCAGGCCTTCGATATGCCGGAGAAGATGATGTTGCGGTCCTGTGCCTCGACTTGCGATTTCAGCGAACCCGCCGTTTCCCGGCCCCACATCTTCACGGCCTCGGGGATCATCGCCATTGCGTTGATGATCTGCGAATTGCGCGACATGGAATCGAGATGGAAATTCGCCCGGCTGAGATAGCCGTTGGATTCGGCAAATTGCCGGGCGGTGAATTTCTGGTTCAGATAGGCGATGACGAAAAGCACCGCGCAGCAGACCATGATGATGATGCCGAGATGCGGATGCACGAAATAGACGACGACCACGAAGAACGGCATCAGCGGCGCATCGAGAAATGCGATCAGCGTGCCGGATGTCAGGAAGCCGCGCAACAGCTGCAGATCCTGCAGCGTCTGGTAGTCCTTGCCGCTGCCATGCAGCGATGCCCTGGCTGCAGCGCTGAGGATCGGTGCGCCGAGCTGTACTTCGAGCTCCACCGCGGTACGCATCAGGATGAAGCGGCGCACCGAATCCATGAAGGCCTGTAGCAGCACGGCGCCGAGCACGGCGATCGAGAGCATGACGAGCGTGTCGACGGAACGGCTTGTCAGCACACGATCGGATATCTGGAATAGATAGAGCGGGATTGCCAGCAGAAGGACGTTGATGGCGATCGTGAACATCATGACGACCACCATGTTGCGCCGTACCGCCGCCATGCCGCGCGAGAGGCTGGCGGCGAAATTCACAGGCTCGCTACGCTTGTGAAAACCGCCGCCGCTTCCCCCGCCCCCGCCCCCGCCGCCCGCGGGATCGGAATTCTTGCCATTTCCGCCGCCGCCGGTGCGCCGCCGCCTGTTGTTCTCGCTGATCGGACCGCTGTCGCCTTCGATGGTCTTGCCGAAAGGCATCGTCGGGCTCGATTTAAGCTCGGTCTTCTCTTTCGGCAGTTCGGGGGTCACCCGCGCTTCGATCTGCGGCCGGGCTGGCGCTTCCGGCGTTTTTGCTGTCGCCAGGCCCTGCGCCACCGCGACATGAGGTGCCGTTTCCACTTTAGCTTCCGGCACCACCATCTTTTCCGGGAGCGGCGCCTGCGTAGCGCTTGCGCGTCCGATATCGGCAGCCTCGTTTGCCGCAGCTTCGGACGTCTTCTTGTGGCGATCGGGAGACGAAGCAGCGGCGCCGCTCAGCCTGCGAAGGTTCTCGACCGCCTCGTCGATCGCGGATATGCACACATCGGTCATCGGCGCATCCGAGGGAGCAGCGGAGGGAATAGTGCCCGATCTCAGATCGAGGGCGCTGCCTGCCGCAAAGATTTGTTTCGAAATCTGGTTCATCGTGGTTTCCTCGCAATACTCAAGGTCAGGCGACCATGGCTTGCATTACGTCGGCGGGGTGCGTCGACGACCATGAAAAATCGTACCCGGCATTGATGACGCCGTCAGCGGAATCGCCGCCCGCCGGATCGTCGTTGTCGAGAAAGGCGATGACTTCATTGGCGAGCCTGTCGTCGACCGGCTGCGGCTGTGTTGTGTCATGCTCCACCAGTCCGCCCTGAATGAGGATGGCGTCTGAATAGAGCTGGCCTGCCAGATAGGTCGTCTGGCCGAAACTGTCGTAGTCGACGATCTCGGCGATGTTGACGACCGCATTGCTGCCCGTGTCGATCATAACCGTTGCGTCGGGATTGTTTTCGAGGATGGTCGATGCCGCATGGGTCACATCGTCGGAATCGCCGAGGATGCTGACCTGTTTTATGATCGTCATGTCGTAGAGATTGCCGGTGATATAGAGAATGTTGAGGCCGGCATATCCCTGGAAATTCATATCGAAGGACAGCCCTTCCGGCATGTTGGGATCGCGATCTTCGATCGCCTTCTGCGTCTCGACCATGTCGTCCGGCATGGCCTCGAACGGGCCGCCCGTCCCGACATTGTGGATCGAGGCGAAATTCCAGATCAGGTTGTTGCCGGTTTGTAGGTCGGCGCCGGGATCGAGGTCGCCCTCTGCCCGCACCCAGTCATTGTCGTAGAGCAGCGAGACCTGCGTGATGCTGTTGATATCGAGCACGTTGCCGCCGATGATCACCAGATCATATTGCAGGCCCATCTGGAAAAAAGAGGAGAAGTTGATGGAGGTATTGCCGCCCGTCAGAACCGTGGCTTCGGATCCTGAGGTGGTGACCGTCATCGTGTCGTTGTCGGTAACGAAGTGATATTGCTCGATCCATTGGACGAAGGAGACGTCGCCGTCGATGACGCTGACGCGCCAGCTGTTGGGGAACGTCGGCTCGGCTGCATCTGTGTCGGCGTAGCTCGATGCTTCGAAGGTGCTGTGTTCGAAGAGGGCGATATTCTTGGCGATCGTTCCCGCCTCTTCGGCCGAATGGCCGGATGAATGCAGCGCCGAGGCGATCTCGTCGTTGTCGCTGTAGACAAAGGCCTGGGAGATCGCGTCGATCTGGTGATAGTTGCCCATCACCGCCGAGACCGAGGCGATGACGCCGGTATTGATCACCGAGGCGACGTTGACGACGAGATTTGCACCGGCGGTGACATCGAGGCTGTTGCCGCTCGGGTCGGTCCGCTCGACGGATGTATTGCTGTCGTCGGGTTCTTCCGGGAGCTTGGCGAGACCGCGATCGGGCAGGAAGTCGTCGAGGACCGGTATATCGGTCTCGGCCTTGCCGTTGATGTAGACGGTGTCGTTCATGGGCTCGGTGGTGACGAAATGATGCGTCACGTCGCTATCGGGCGGGGCCACCCCGCTATCCTCGGTATTTCTGGCATTCTGGATATAGTTTTGGAGATCCTCGGCGATCTTCAGGGCGCCATCATATGTATCTGTCCGGTGGAGGCTTGCAAAAGGCGTGAAGATCTCGGCCTTGGTGCTGAAGTCCGCGAGCCGCTCGATGACGAAGCTCGTGTCCCGCGGCGCATGGACGCCATCCGTCATATCGAGATAGTCGTCGTCGTAGAGGGCGTTGACCTGGAGGACATGACTGATCGCCGAACCAGGCCCGGCAAAGACTGTCAGTTCCAGCTCATCCGTGAGCACGATATCCGTAGGATCGCCGAAATGCGGTAACGGGATGTCCTTTCCGGCAATCGCCGCCAGCTTCTCGAGGCTCTCTTCGAAGACGCGGCCGAAATGGCGCGCCGGGCCAAATTCGATTTCGTAGCTGCCGCTTTTGTAATTGATGCCCGGATCGTAGTCCTTGAGTTGGAGATCGGAAGAGAAGGCGGCGGTAAAGGCATCCTGATCCGGCAGAGCCGGTCCATCCGCGCCCGGTCCTGCGCCTTGGGCATAGTTGGTACGCAACCTCATCTCGTCGGTCGTCATCTCGAAGAGACCGATGAAGTGCGCAATGATTTCCGAAATCTTCTCGATATGCATGGTTCGGCCCTCCCATTCGAGATGACGATCGGCCTTGGTGGCGCCCGCCAGGAGCCGTGGTGTGGTCGTCAAATCGTTTTCAAGCAATCAAACTGCACCGGCTTGGGCCGGTGCAGTTCGTCTTGGTCGCTGGAGGTTGTGTCAGGTGCCGGTATCCTCGCCGACGTCGGAGGCATGAGAATTGCCGCCGATGACGCTGGAGTCGACTGTGTTGCTGAGCAGGTTCGCACCCTGAACGAGCTCTAGGTGGAAGCCGGAATTGGCCAGGATCGCCGAAGCATCGGCCGCGCTCGATCCGCTCGCGTCGTCGCCGGCCTTGAGATCCCAGCCTTTGCCGTCCATCTCCATGCCTTCTGCGCTGTCGGCGGTGCCGCCATTGGCATTCAGGTGGTTCTGAGCGCCTGCGTTGTCCATCTTGGTGTTCCAGGCGCTATCCTGGTCAGCCAGATGGTTCGCCTGGACGGCGCTGAAGCCGCTGTCGTTGCCTTGGCCGTTCAGCGAATCGTTCAGGATGCTGTCGACGTCGAGAGTGAAGGAGAAGTCGTCCCCGAGGTTGAAGGTGAGGTCGTGTCCGGCAACGCCGAGATTGGAGTCCTTGACGTCCTCGATGACGGCGAAGTCTGTGTCCGTCTTGTTGAAGCTGTCGGAGGTGTTGAAGCTGTCGGTGACGGTCTTCGTATCCGTCTCCGTCTCCGTAACGGTCTTGATATCGGTGTCGGTCACGGTCTTCGTATCGGTGTCCGTGATCGTCTTGGTGTCGGTGTCGTTGTCGTTGTACGACTTGCTGTCATAGCTCCAGTCGTAGTCGGTCTTGGTGTCGGTATCGGTGATCGTCGTGGTCTTGGTGCTCGTATCGTCGTCGGACTTGTAGCTCCAGTCGTATTCGTTGTCGCGGTTGTCGCCATTGTTGGTCGCGACATCGATTTCAGCCTTGACGTCGACGTCGACGCTGTTGTCGGTATTATCGCGATTGTCGCCATTGGCGAGGCCGCCGACATAACCGGTCGAATCGTCGTCGATTTTAGTCGAATTGATCGCGCTGTTGGCAAAGCCGTCGGCAAGCGCCCCGACCTTCGTGATTTCGGTGTCGTCAGACATTGCATTCTCCAGAAAAAACCGGAGCAGCTTTTCGAAATCCCTCTCATCTCAAATGGGATTTTACTCGCGCTCGCTCCGATGCGGTTAACATCGGCAGATGTATTCGATACTAGTCATCTGCAGCTTCATCGCGATTTGTTGATCAAACCGTTGGTATTGGGAACGTACGTACTCAGTACAAGGCCGCACATATCCGGCTCCGAATCCTGAGAGGATAGGGAGTGGTCAGGTTTTCTTTTCGTTGAGTTGCCCTATAATGGAGACCGTGCATCAAAAACGCATGACGATACCTGGCTTTTCCATGTCGCCACTTGGACGACGATCACAGGATGCTGGAAAAAATGCGAATCCGATAGACATCAATTCGGGCTAAGGCGGATCTGCCCTGCTCGAGTAGCCCTCGGATAGCTCCTGTCGTCGGAGCGCTAAGATCTGTTCGGCGGCGGCGTCGGCGAGCAGCGATAATCCGGGGCTCCCGGCATTCGCCGCAGAGTTGACGGGCACCTGTGGACATATCCGGCCCGCCCTGCACAACTAAAACATGAAAATTTGTACTGAAATATTACATTCAACTGATCATCTATAGTCGGAGCAAATATAGCCTTGAAGTATATATTGCGGTGAAAATACAACTAAAGCTTTGTATCGTATCGTTTTTCGCCCACTAAAACTAATCACTTTGGGCCATTTCCTTCCTTCTCAATCCGTATTAACATAATTAAGAAATGTCTAAAAAATAAGGCGATGACGTTCGGGACCGGCATTTCATACTATCTAATACCCGCCATCGCTCCACGTTTGAGTAAAGTGTAACGCTAGGGGAGGCGTATATGTTCATGACAGGCTCAGGGATGGAGAATGCGGACCAAGGAAGGAAGTTGGGTCCGTCCGGAGATACTATACTAGTGGTAGCCAAGGCGGATCTGTTTTCAGAATGCATGGTAGAAGCACTAGCGAAGAAATTTCCGAACTGTGAAGTGGCAAGCATAACGAGTACAAAGCCGATTCTGGAAAAAGATGCCAGCGATATAAAACTCGTTTTATTCTATCATATACCCGGCCCGGAGCTTCATGAAGCGCTGCAGGCCGCCCGCGAAAACCACCCTGAAACCTCGATCGGACTTGTCGTCGAAGCTATCGACATGCTCGAGCCCTATGTCAGCCGGTTGGTAGAAGCGCGGATCATCGATGGCGTTCTGCCACTCAACCTGCGGCTCGATGTCTTCATGGCTGCAGTGGATCTGCTGATGAAGGGCGGCGAACATTTTCCGTCAGCACTTCTCAATCGCCTCACCAACAAAAACTCCCAGCTGGAGCCTTCGCTCTATCAGACAAAATCGGTCGATGCGGCCCGCAGCAATGCGCTCAAGCTGAGACGCGACAGCATCTCCGCTTTGACGACCCGGGAGGTTCAGATCCTGGATCTCATATGCAAGGGCACGCAGAACAAGATCATCGCCGACAAGCTGCATCTATCCGAAAATACCGTGAAGGTTCACGTCCGCAACATCTACAAGAAGATGAACGTCAGAAACCGCACGGAAGCTGCATCCCGTTTCTTCAATGAGCATCCCGCCGGTGAAGACGATATGTCCGGCCGTTGGCGCAATTGATCTGACGCTTTTGCTTCAGATCGGGGGGCGTGCAAAACAGCGCGACTTCTGTCCGAAGCCGCTTGGAGAGCAGATATAAGGCGCCGAGCCGTGATAGGCTACGGTCCGGACCGTAGCCGCAGCCGGGCGCTCGGCCCGATTTGCCGGATAGGCATAGGCCTTGGAAACGCGCGGCGCCTCGACCACGGCGGCATTCTTCTTCGCGACGACCGCGATATCGTCACCGACGGCCGTGCAGGCCGTCGGTCCGATCGCAAGAAGCGCCGTTCCCCAGGCGAATATCGCCGAGCGGATACGCCGGCTTTTCAGCTGCGCTGCATCGTGTTTTTTCAACATCCCAAACCCCTCGCATATGGCGCTTCCGGATGCAAGACCGGCGGTGCAGTTGAGCTCGGCCAATCTCCCGCCTTCCCTTTTATATTAGCTGCGTTGAGTGAAGCTTGAGCGGCAGTGAAAGCATTGTGACGGAGAATGGTTAAGTGTGATTAATCATTTGTTACTTTGAAGAATACTTGTGTAATTATTTTGGATACTAGAACTTTTTGAAGTTGACCTTCGCGCTAATCGTCTTATCATTTGAGTAGTAAGTCAGTTACCCGAAGAATAACTACAAAGCTATTCATGATTTGATAGGAGGTTCGTGAACATCCAGACGGATAGGAAGACTTGAGACGCACAAATAAATCAAAAGACTAAATACCTGGGAGGGAGTTTGTAATGCGTAGTTTCGTTCCCAACGAAGGCTATTCTGAAGTGTCAAGCATACCGGTAGCGCAAGCGTTGCGCACCGTTCTTGTGAATGGCGGGGGCGGCTTCCTCGGTTCGCATCTCTGCGAAAGGCTCCTGCAGCGCGGCCACAGCGTCACATGCCTCGATAATTTTTCCACCGGCCGCCGTGCGAACGTCGACCACCTTGCGTCGAACACCGGCTTCCACATCGTCGAGCATGATGTTCGCCAGCCCTTCGACATTGAAGCGTCGCTCATCTTCAATTTCGCCTCTCCGGCCTCTCCGCCCGATTATCAGCGGGATCCTGTGGGGACGCTGCTCACCAACGTGCTCGGCGCCGTCAATACCCTGGATTGCGCGCGAAAGACCGGTGCGATCGTCGTCCAGTCGTCAACGTCGGAGGTTTATGGCGACCCGACCCTGAGCCCGCAGCACGAATCCTATTGCGGTAATGTCAACCAGATCGGACCGCGCGGCTGCTACGACGAGGGCAAGCGCAGCGCCGAAACCCTGTTTTTCGACTATCACAGGACTTATGGCGTCGACATCAAGGTCGGCCGCATCTTCAATACCTACGGACCCCGCATGCGCCTGGACGACGGGCGGGTGGTTTCCAATTTCATCGTGCAGGCCCTGCGCAACGCGGATCTGACGATCTATGGCGATGGCCAGCAGACCCGTTCTTTCTGCTATGTCGACGATCTCATCGAGGGTTTCCTGCGTTTTTCGGCCGCCGGCAGCGCCTGCAACGGCCCGATCAACCTCGGCAATCCAGCCGAAATGACCGTTCGACGCCTGGCGGAAATCATCCGGGACCTGACGAACTCGCGTTCCCGGATCGTCCACCTGCCGGCGGTCACCGACGACCCCCGTCAGCGGCGGCCGGATATTTCCCGGGCCATGGCCGAGCTGGACTGGCAGCCCCGCATCGGGCTCGAAACCGGCTTGGCTCGCACCGTCGACTATTTCGACGGACTGCTCGCCGGCACAGAGAAGGCGGAGGTCGTATGAGATGCCCCGCTACATTCTCGTCACCGGCGGCGCCGGTTTCATAGGCAGTCATATCTGCAAAGCGCTGACGCGCGCCGGCATGATCCCGGTTACCTACGATAATCTCTCGACAGGGCATGCCGACAGTGTCCGCTGGGGTCCGCTCATTCGGGCGGAACTTGCCGACGCCGCTACCCTGCGCCGGACTCTTGCAGAGTTTTCGCCCGATTGCGTCATTCATTGTGGTGCCAATGCCTATGTCGGCGAATCCGTCGACATGCCCAGGAAATATTACCGCAACAATGTCGTTGGCAGTCTGACCCTGCTCGAGGCCTGCCTCGATCAGGATATCGACCGGATCGTCTTTTCGAGCAGCTGCGCCACCTATGGCGTTCCCGCCTCGTTGCCGATACGCGAGGAAAGCCCGCAGCATCCGGTTAACCCCTATGGCCGCACCAAGCTGATCTTCGAGATGGCGCTCGAGGATTTTGCCGCTGCCTATGGCATCCGCTATGCCGCACTGCGTTATTTCAACGCGGCCGGAGCCGATCCCGATGGTGAGCTTGCCGAGCGTCATCAACCCGAGACCCATCTCATACCGCGCGCCCTTCTCGCCGCCGCCGGCAGGCTGGAGCGGCTCGATATCTTTGGAACGGACTATGCGACCGAGGATGGAACCTGCGTTCGCGACTATATTCATGTCAGCGATCTCGCGCAGGCGCATCTCGCCGCCGTCAACCATCTGATGGCGGACGGCGGCTCGCTAAGCGTCAATCTCGGCTCAGGTCGGGGCACCTCGGTGCGCGAGATTCTCGAGGCGATCCATCGCGCCAGCGGCTGCGAAGTCCCCGTCCGTTATTGCGCGCGCCGCATCGGCGACCCGCCGATCCTCTTTGCCAATACCGCAAGGGCGCAGGCGGAACTCGGCTTTGCCCCCGTCCTCTCGGACATCGATACGATCATTCGCACCGCCGGCCCCACCTTCGGCCTGCAGGTGACGGCATGAGCGACATTTCCCAGACCGGCCACCGCGTCAGGACGGCCAAAGCCGTCGCAGCGGACGCGTTCGATCCTGTTTTCACCGGCTGGAACCGTGTCGCCTATGGCTTCGGCATTCTCTGCTGGCTGACGGCACTCGGCTATTTCTGGATCTGGTGGTGCCAGTCCGCCCATATCATTTCCTGGGCCACCTTCGTGCTCGTCACCCTCGTGCTTGCCTGGATCACGCTTGTGCCGGCCTATTTTATCCTGATCTTTCTCGATGCGAGGATGGTCAGCCCTCGCACGCGGCTGCCGGAAGGGCGGGTGGCTATGGTCGTCACCAAGGCGCCGTCCGAGCCCTTTGCCGTCGTCCGCACCACGCTGCAGGCGATGCTCGACCAGGTCGGCGTCGATTTCGATGTCTGGCTCGCCGACGAGGACCCTTCGGAGGAAACCAGGCGTTGGTGTGCGGCGCACGGCGTGCTGATCTCCACCCGAAAGGGTGTGGCGGAGTATCATCGCACCACCTGGCCGCGCCGGACGCGTTGCAAGGAAGGCAACCTCGCTTATTTCTACGATCATTTCGGCTATGCGCGCTACGATTTCGTCGCCCAGTTCGATGCCGACCATGTGCCGACGCCGACCTACCTCCGTGAAATCCTGCGCCCCTTCGCCGATTCTGAGATCGGCTATGTCTCCGCTCCGAGCATTTGCGATGCCAATGCTGGGACAAGCTGGGCGGCGCGTGGCAGACTCTATGCGGAGGCAAGCCTGCACGGTTCGCTGCAGACGGGTTACAATAATGGCTGGGCGCCGCTTTGCATCGGTTCCCATTATGCGGTTCGCACATCAGCCCTTCGTCAAATCGGCGGCCTCGGCCCGGAACTTGCGGAAGACCATTCGACGACGCTGATGATGAATGCCGGCGGCTGGCGTGGCGTGCATGCCGTCGATGCGATCGCACATGGCGACGGCCCGGCAAATTTCACCGACCTCGTCGTCCAGGAATTCCAGTGGTCACGCAGCCTGGTCACCATTCTGTTGCAATATTCCCGCCACCACATCATGCACCTGCCCTGGCGGCTGAGGTTCCAGTTCGTGTTCTCTGAGCTCTGGTACCCGCTCTTTTCGGTCTTCATGGCCATGATGTTCCTGCTGCCGGTTGCCGCGCTGCTGACGGGCCGTGTCTTCGTCAATGTCACCTATCCGGATTTCCTGCTGCATTTCGTGCCGATGTCGATCGTGCTGACGCTGTTTGCCTTCTTCTGGCGGGCAACGGCAACCTTCAGGCCGCACGATGCGAAACTGCTCGGCTGGGAAGGGCTTGCCTTCATCTTTCTGCGCTGGCCGTGGTCGCTGGCCGGCAGCCTTGCCGCTATCCGCGATTATATCTGCGGCTCCTTCGTCGATTTCCGCATCACGCCGAAGGGAAGGCAGCAGCAGCAGTCTTTGCCACTGCGCGTCATCGCGCCCTATATCGGGCTCGCCGGCCTTTCGGCCGCCGCAATGATGTTTGCGACCGATGCCGCGGCCGCCCAGGGTTTTTATGTTTTCGCCATGATGAACCTATCGGTCTACCTGTCGCTGACGGTGCTGATCGTCGTTCGCCATGCGGTCGAAAACGATCTGCCGCTGCTGCCGCAATCGCGCGGGCTGTGGCTTGCGACAGCCACCGGGCTTGCGATTTTCCTCGCCGGCGGCACGCAGGCGGGGAGCCACGGCCTGCGCGGCCTCGAAGCTCTTTCGCACGGCCAGACGTTTGTCAGTTTCACCGAAACGCAATTTGCCGTGGCCGGCGCCGGCCTCGGCGGCGGCAAGACCAGGATCGTGAAATTCCACCTGAGATGGAATGGTTTCGGCAGAACCGGCCGAGACGAACAGGGTGCGTGAGCCGGCGGAACCGGCAAGTGTCGAGTATGGAGGATGTAATGAGTATCGGATCGAGACTATTGGGAGCTGCGCTTGCTCTCAGCCTGTGCCTGCCGGTGGCAGCGCACGGCGCCGAGGTTGCCAAAAAGGACGCGCCGACGCCGCTCAGCGCCTATGAGCTCTATCGGATCTACGGCGACAAGACCTGGACCTGGAACACCGGCGGCGGCCGTTTCTTCGATGACGGCCGGCGGTTCGTTGCCTGGAGCAACGACAAGGGGCAGCCGTCCTTCGCCGAAGGCAGATGGGTGGTCGACGATCTCGGTCAGCTCTGCATGCGCGCCACCTGGACGAATGCCGAGGGCGCGGCCCGCGCCAGCACCTGTTTCGGACATCGCAAGATCGGTAACACGATCTACCAGCGGCGCCAGCCGAACGGCGAATGGTACGTCTTCCGCCACGCATCGGTGCGTCAGGGTGATGAGTTCCAGAAGCTTGTTCCCACGGACACCGTGAGCGCGAAGGCAAGCGAACTGAAGCAGATCCTGCTGAGCCAGGAAGTAGCCCGAAAAGGAGGGTGAGCCATGAAGAAGCTGATGAAAAAAAACCTCTCGACCGCCGCGATAGCGCTGCTGCTACTGTGTGTCGCGGATCTGCCGGGCCGAAGCGAAGTGCAATATGCCGGCATTGCCCCGAACCCGGCGGCGGCCGTGCGGACGATCATCGACAAGCGCCCCGTGCTTCATGCCGAGGGCATCAAGTTCGGTGCCTATGATCCGCACGGCGATTTCGGCGCCCAGGCGAATGTCGCGACTGAAGCCCTGTTCCTGCCATGGGAGGACGTCGACCTCGAGACGTTGCGCGTCGCCGATGCCTATGCGCAGGCCAGAGGCCGCAACCTGCTGATCACCGTGGAGCCATGGTCCTGGGACGTCGATTGGCGGCTGACCTCCGCCGAGCTTCGCGCAAAGGTTCTGCGCGGCGACTACGATGTCAACATGCGTGCGATCGCGCAGATGATATCGGCGCTGAAAAGCCCGGTGATCGTCCGCTGGGGGCAGGAGATGGAAGATAAGTCAGGGCGGTTTTCATGGTCTGGCTGGAACCCGCAGGACTATATCACCGCCTACAGGCGGATGATGGACATCGTCGGCCAGGAGGCGCCCGGCACCGAGCTCATGTGGTCGCCGAAGGGAGAGCCTGGCCTCGAGGCCTATTATCCCGGCGACGATTATGTCGATCTCGTCGGCCTCTCAGTCTTTGGTCTGCAGCGCTACGACGAGCTTGCCTACAATGAGCACCGGACCTTCTCGGAAGCGCTGAAGCAGGGATATGATCTCGTCGCCGGCTACGGCAAGCCCATCTGGGTGGCTGAGCTCGGCTATGAAGGCGGCGACGCCTATATGAAGCCGTGGATCGAAACGGCCACCTTGAAGCAGAGCGCCTTCCCGAATCTGCAGGAAGTGGTCTATTTCAACGATCGGGATGTGCACGCCTGGCCCTTCAATCTCGGCCGGCCGGACTGGCGCGTGGTCGAAAGTCTGGCCAACTGATAGCCAGAAAACAGAAAGGCCCGCCGGGGTGTTGCGGGCCTCTCCTCTCATATCAGGCGACCGATCATCCCTTGAGCGTTGCCTTACCCTCTTCGATGAGCCGTGTTGCCGCATCGGCGGGCGAGACCCGTTCGAAGGCGAGTTCGTCACAGATCGGGCGCAGCACCCGCTGGTCGAATTGGGTTGCGCCCATTGGCACCGGCGGCGGATATTCGCCGACCTGATCCTTGAGCAGGTTCACATATTTGACCGTTTCCTGCTCCGTCGGGTTAAGCTGCGGCAGGATGGCTTCGCGCACGGTAGGCGACATCGGCACACCGCGTTCGACACCGAGAATCTTGCCGGCTTCGGGATCGTTGACAAAGAAGCTGATGAACTTCGCGGCAGCTTCGCCCTGCTTGGTCGTTGCGCCCACACTCCAGATCAGTGCCGGGCGGTAATAATGGCCGGATGGACCGCCCTTCTTTTCTCGCGGCAGCATGGTGATGCCGAGCTTGTTCTTGATGATCAGTTGATAGCCGATCATCTGGTTTGAATAGGCCATGCCGATCACCGACTTGCCGAGACCAAGCGCATTGGTGTCGATGGTGTTCTGATCGAGCGTCTGTACGTCGGCGGCAACAGTGCCACCCGCTTTGCGCAGTTTCTCCCAGTAGTCGAACCATTCCCTGGCATCGTCGGCCGTGAAGCCTAGCCCAACGCTTTCCCTCGCAAAGAGGCTCTTGCCACGCTGGCGCAGCCAGGCATCGAACACATAGGCGTAGCGCGCCGCATAGGGGCCGCCGCTCTTGCCAGAGGACTTGGCGAGTTCTACGGCGAGCTTGGCATACTCATCCCAGGTGAGGTCGGGCGTCGGCACCGGGATGCCTGCCTTTTCGAACTCGACTGTGTCGAAGAACATCGAGAAGGAGTTGAGGCCGAGGCCAACACCATAGAGCTTGCCGTCGATGGTGGTCAGTTTCAGCATGTCGGCGCCGAAGCTATCGACCTGCAGCGTCGAGGGGACGAATTCATCGAGCGGCAGGCAGGCGCCGCGCTTCGAATAGTCCGAGATGGTTCCTGGCTCGAGCTGGAAGATGTCGGCGATCGAGCGGCCGGCCATCTGCGTTGCGAGCTTCGTCCAGTAGCCGTCGCCCGAAAGCGATTCACCGACGATAGTGACGCCGGGCGTCTTGGACTGATAGAGCTTGGCGACGTCAAGTGTGCGCTTGGCGCGATCGTTGGAACCCCACCACATGGCACGTAGCTGTGCGTCTTCGGCAAAGGCCGGAATGGCGCTTCCGGCACCGAAGGCGAGGCCGGCGGCCGCGCCGGCTGAACCCATCAGGAATGAACGGCGATTGACCTGCATGATATCCTCCTTGTTCCAATATGCCCGCTGCCATCCTCCAATGGCGTTGTCAGGGCATTTCAGCAAATAGAGTACGCAAAAAAAAATTTATTTGCAAGAACCAACCATTTTCTTGCAAATTTGCATTATTTGCATAATGTTTGCCCCATGATCGACCAAAAAATCAGACGGCCGCGTCAGGCCGATATAGCCACATTGGCCGGCGTCTCGGTCTCCACGGTGTCACGCGTGCTCGCCAACGAACCTGGGATCAGCGAAAGCGTGCGCCGGCAGATATTGAAAGTGGCAGCCGAGAACGGTTATCCCGTCAAGCCTGCTTCCGAAGCCGTTGCAGGCGGACTGGCGCTGATTGCCAGCGACGGCGTCACCGGCACTCTCAGCGTCTTTTATGAAGCGATCGTCGACGGCCTGCGCGCCGGCGCTGCCGAAGCGGGCATGCCCTTCGAAGTCCGGCTGGTCCGCGAGGATCGAACCACCCCGGATGCCGTGCGCGACTATATGCAGACCGCGAGCGCTGAGGGCCTCTTTCTCGTCGGTATCGATCCGAACGACATGTTGCGCGGCTGGCTGCAGGCCAGCATGACCCCGACGGTTCTTGTCAACGGCACCGATCCAAGGATGCAGTTTGATGGCGTTTCGCCGGCTAATTTCTTTGGCGCCTATGAGGCGACCGGCCGGTTGATAAAGGCCGGCCATCGCCGCATCCTGCATCTGAGCGGCTCCCACCGCCATACGATCCGGGAGCGCGTGCGCGGTTTTGAGGCGGCGATTAACGCCGTCCCCGGTGCCGAGGGCCGTTTCGTGTCCCTGACCCTCCAGGGCAGCCCCATCCGTGAGGCGCATGAACGCACCGCCGCAGCACTTGCCGAGAATGCGGGTTTTACCGCCGCCTTCTGCATGAATGATTTCATCGCCGTCGGCGTGCTCGAGGCTGTGACCGAGGCCGGCCTGCGTGTGCCGGAGGATTTCGCGATCGTCGGCTTCGACGATCTGCCCTGCGCGCTGATGACCAATCCACGGCTGTCCACCATGCGCGTCGATCGCGCCGCTCTCGGGCGTGAGGCCGTGTCGCTGATGCTTGCCCGTTTCCGCAACAGGACGGCACCGGCCCGCCACATTTGCCAGGCGGTCGTTCCCGTTCCGGGTGGAACTGTTCCGAATCCGAATGCCGAAAACCCGTGAGAGATGCGATGACCTATGATCCCGCCAGCGCCAACCCGCTCGCAGGCAATCCGCTGGAAACCCGCGCCGATATGAGCCGCGCCCTGCTTGCGCTCTTCGATCCGCTGCTTGGCTGTTTCTCGAACGGTAATGCCCGCGTCACCCTCAATGGCGGCGGCGCCCATTTCGACCGGGCGGCGGCCGACCTCGAAGGGTTCGTCCGCCCGCTCTGGGGATTGGCGCCGCTTGGCGCCGGCAACGGCGAATTCGCCCATTGGCATCGTTTCGCCGAAGGCCTCGCAAACGGCACAGACCCCGCCCATCCCGAATATTGGGGAACGGTCAATGGCCGCGATCAGCGGATGGTCGAGCTTGCCGCGCTCGGTTTCGCCCTGGCGCTGGTGCCGGAAAAGATCTGGGAGCCGCTCGATGCGCGCGCCCGCGGCAATGTCGTCGCCTATCTCAAGCATGTCAGGCAGTTCGACTATGCCGACAACAATTGGAAATTCTTCCGGATCTTCGTCGATATCGCGCTCGATCGTCTCGGCGCTGATTTCGACCGTAGCCTGACGCGGCAATATCTTGAGGAGCTCGAAGGTTTTTATATCGGCGACGGCTGGTATCGCGATGGAAACGTCCGCCGCATCGACCACTACATTCCCTTCGCCATGCATTTTTATGGCCTGATCTATTCGAAGCTCGTCGACGACGACTATGCAAAGCGCTACCGCGAGCGCGCGGTCCTCTTCGCTCGGGATTTCCGGCATTGGTTTGCCGCCGACGGGGCGACGATCCCCTTCGGCCGCAGCCTGACCTATCGCTTTGCCTGCGCCGGTTTCTGGTCGGCGCTCGCCTTTGCCGATGTCGAGGCTCTGCCCTGGGGCGAGGTCAAGCATCTCTGCCTGCAGCATCTGCGCTGGTGGAAGGATAAACCGATTGCCGATCGCGACGGCGTGCTGTCGATCGGTTTCGGCTATCCGAACCTGCTGATGTCGGAGAGCTACAATTCCGCCGGCTCGCCCTACTGGGCCTTCAAGGCCTTCCTGCCGCTGGCGATCGCTGAAGATCACCCATTCTGGACGGCGAAGGAGAAGGTGCCGGAGCAAGCACCTGACATCATCCCCCAGCGTCATCCCGGTATGGTGATCATGCGGGCGGGCGGCGATGTCGTGGCGCTGTCTTCCGGCCAGGAAAACCTGCAGATGCGGTGCGGCACGGAAAAATACGCGAAGTTCGCCTATTCCGCCCGCTACGGCTTCAGCGTCGAGGCCGATGAGCGTGCCTTTGCGCTTGCCGCCTTCGATTCAGCGCTTGCCTTCAGCGATGACGGCCTGCACTACCGCGTGCGCGAAACGAATGAGGAAGCCAAGATCGCAGGCGACGTGCTGTTTGCCAAGTGGTCGCCTTTTGCCGATGTCGACGTCGAAACCTGGCTCGTGCCCGCCGCACCCTGGCATATCCGCTTCCATAGGATCAGGACAAGCCGGCCGCTGCGGATTGCCGAAGGCGGATTTGCCATCGGCCGCCGGGATTTCGAGCTGGATACGCTGTCCGCTTCGGGTGGGATTGCCTATGCGGTCGGCGAAGCCGATTTCACCGGCATTCTCGATCTCGGCTCCTCGGTCAAACGTTCGGGTATTGTCCAGAAGGCAATGCCCAACACCAATGTGATCGTCGCGAAAACCCTGGTGCCGCAGCTGCGCGGGCAGATTCCGGCCGGTGAAACCATCCTGGTGACGGCAGTGCTGGCACTTGACGATCCCGCCGCCCTCTCGTCTGCGTGGACGAAACCGCCGAAAGCGCCTGAGATTGCAGCGCTGGAGGCCCTGGTGAGGGAAAAGGGCGTGACGGTCAGCGCCATCGAAGCGCCCGGACAAATGCCATGAGCCAGCCGGCCATTGTCCTTGCCATGCAACCGTCGCGCACGCAGCATGTCCTGCCGGATGAGGTCCTGCGCCGGTTGAGTAGTATTGGTCGCCTGCTGGATTCCAAGCCGCTGCAGCGCTTCGACGACGAGCATGCGAGACGTCTGCTGGCTGAGGCGGAAATCCTGATCACCGGCTGGGGCGGGCCTTATGTCGGGCCTGAAATTCCCGCCGCGGCGCCGCATCTGAAGTTCATCGTCCATGCGGCGGGCACGGTAAAAGGCGTCATCGACGACGCCATCTTCGAAGCCGGTATCCCGGTCAGCCATGCGGCCGAGGCCAACGCCGTGCCGGTGGCCGAATTCGCGCTGGCGGCGATCATCTTCGCCGGCAAGCGTGTTTTTCGTTTCCGCGATGTCTACGTTGCCGACCGAAACCGCAACCGGACACATTTGATGCAGCGTGAAGCGATCGGAAACTACCGCCGCACCGTTGGCATCGTCGGCGCTTCGCGCATCGGCCGGCGCGTCATCGAGCTCTTGCGACCTTTTGACTATAGACTGCTGCTCTCCGATCCGACGCTTGATGCCGCCGAGGCAGCCGGCCTGGGAACGGAGAAGGTCGATCTCGACGAATTGCTGCGGCAATCGGATATCGTTTCCCTGCATGCGCCGTCGCTGCCGTCGACACAGCATATGATCGATGCGCGAAGGCTGTCGCTGATGAAGGACGGCGCGACGCTCATCAACACGGCGCGCGGCATTCTCATCGATGAGGCCGCCCTGCTTTCGGTGCTGAAGACCGGCCGTATAGATGCGGTCCTCGACGTCACCGATCCGGAAATCCCGGAGGCGGGCTCTGCTTTCTACGATCTGCCGAACGTCTTTCTGACGCCGCATATTGCCGGCGCCATCGGGCTGGAACGGGCGCGACTCGGCGAGATGGCGGTGGACGAGATAGAGCGCTTCGTGACCGGCCAGCCGCTGCTCTACCAGATCCACCAGGCAAATCTCGAAAACATCGCCTGAGGCGCTTCGAGCGGCTTAGAGCAATTCAAGCAAAAGCCCGAAGGTGTCAGGTATCAGCGCGACGTCCTCAGCGAATTTGGCGAACCGTCATTGGCAAGTTCAGGCATGAGATCGGCAATATCGACCACCTTGCCGGTGCGCGAGCTCTCCAGCGCCGCAATGCCGCAGAGCACCGACATGGCGCCTGCCCGCGTGCCGGCGCGTTGCGCAAGCTTGTCTTCCACTTCGGGCTTGAAGATCATGTTGCGCATCCGGTCGTCGCCGCCGTAATGGCCGCCGGTGAAATGCGGAACGACGATGCGCTCCACTGCCTCCTTACCATCAGGGAAATTGCGGATGAGCAGGATCGTGTCCTCCTTCGGCTCTTCCCAGGGCTGGGCTTCATATTGGCGAAGCTCGATGCGCCCTTTGGTGCCGTTGAAGGCAAGGTGATGGCCTTCGATCGGCTGGAAGGTGTTCAGCGAATAGGAGACATGGACGTTGTTGCGGTAACGGAGCGACACCACCATCGTATCGGGAATGTCGATGTCCTCGCGGAAGACGCAGCCGTCTCGGAAGTAGCCGTCGATCTTCGAGGGATCCTCGTAGAGTGAATCGAGGAAGGGATCGGCCTCGAGATCGAGATAGTAGTCGCATTCATGCGCGTGCGGACAGAGCTTGCAGCGCGGGCCGCGGAACGGCCCCTTGCGGCCGTAATTCTGTAGGTCGGCGAAGGAGGTGACGGCTTCGGGATCGCTGTCGAGATACCAGTTCAAAAGATCGAAATGATGCGTCGCCTTGTGGACGAACAGGCTGCCGGAATTTTCCGTATAGGCATGCCAGCGGCGGAAGTAGTCGGCACCGTGCTTGGTGTTCAGATACCAATGAAAATCGACTGAGGTGACCCGGCCGATCTCGCCGGCATTCAGCAATTCCTTGATCTTCGCAGCCGTCGGCGCATAGCGATAGTTGAAGGACACGTCGACCCGGCGACCGGTACGCTTTTCGGCATCCAGAATCCGGCGAATCTTTTCGACCGAGGTCGTCATTGGCTTTTCGGTAATGACATCGATGCCGGACTCCAGCGCCCGCACGACGATATCGTCATGCGTATGGTCGGGCGTACAGACGATGACGAGATCCGGCTTCTGCTCAGCAAGCATCGAATCGATGTTTTCGTAGAGCGGCGCATTGCTGCCGATCATGTTGCGGGCGCGCTCGCCGCGCAGCGAATTCTTCTCAACGATGGCGGTCAGGTCGACATGCTCGCGCCAGCCGGCAAGCAGATCCTTGCCCCACATGGTGGTGCCGCGGTTTCCCGTACCGATCAGGGCAAAACGGCGTTTCTCCATCGAATGATCCTCCTACATGCGTGATGAAACAAATACTGAAATCAGGCCTGGCAGCAGCTCCTGAAGCGCTCGACGCAGGTGGCGATCACTTCGTCGGCCGGGCGTTTCCACCAGTTTTCGGCCGAAAAGATCTCCACCTCCTGAGCGCCGAAGAAACCGGCGGCCTCCACCATCCGTCTTATGCCTTTGAGGTCGATCACACCATCGCCCATCATGCCGCGGTCGAGCAGCATGTCCGTTGTCGGCACCAGCCAGTCGCAGATGTGATGGGCAAAGATGCGTTTCATGCGCCCGGCGCGGGCGATCTGGTTGGCAAGATCGGGATCCCACCAGACATGGTAGACATCGACCGCAACGCCGACATCCTCGCCGAGCTGCTCGCACATATCGAGCGCCTGACTGAGCGTGTTCACGCAGGCACGGTCGGCGGCATACATTGGATGCAGCGGTTCAATGGCGAGCTTCACGCCGGCAGCCTGCGCATGCGGCAAAACGGCGGCAATGCCGTCGAACACCATTCGGCGCGCCGCGACGATGTCCTTCGAACTGTCAGGCAGACCGCCGACGACGAGCACGAGGCAATCGGCGGAAAACGCTGCCGCCTCATCGATGGCCCGCCTGTTGTCGTCGAGGTTTTTCTGCCAGTCGGCATCGTTCGCCGCCGGGAAGAAGCCGCCGCGGCAAAGGCCGGTCAGCTTGATGCCGTTCGATTTGACGATACGCACCGCCTCGTCGAGACCGACCTTGGCGACCTGGTCGCGCCAGGGGGCGATCGCGGTGATGCCGTGTTTCAGGCAGATATCGACAGCCTCGGCAAAGCCGCATTGCTCGCGGATCGTCGCCAGGTTGATCGAAAGTCCTTCGACCTGCATGTCATTCCCCTCCCGTTCCGCGTGCTTCAGTTGACGCCGTGGACGGCAAGCACTTGGCGCATGCGGCCTGCGGCTAGATCGGGATCTGCCAGAACCCGGGCCTTGTCGGCCAGGCGGAAGAGTTCGGCCAGATGCGTCAGCGAGCGGGTGCTCTGCTGGCCGCCGACCATGACGAAATGATCCTGCAGGCCGTTGAGATAAGCGAGGAAGACGACGCCGGTCTTGTAGAAGCGGGTCGGCGCCTTGAAGATGTGGCGCGACAGCGGCACGGTCGGCTCCAGCAGGTCGAAGAATTCATGATTGCTCTTGCGGCCGAGCGCCTCGAGGGCTGCAGAGGCAGCCGGAGCGATCGCATCGAAAATGCCGAGCAGTGCGTCGGAATGGCCCTCTTCGTCGCCGGCGATCAGTTCGGCATAGTTGAAATCGTCGCCGGTATACATGCGCACGCTTTTCGGCAGCCGGCGGCGCATCGCCACTTCCTTCTCCTTGGAAAGAAGCGAGATCTTGATGCCGTCGACCTTGTCGGCATGGGCCTCGATCACCTCGAGGCAGGTAGACATGGCTTCGATGTGGTCGCCGTTGCCCCAATAACCCTCGAGCGCCGGATCGAACATTTCACCGAGCCAGTGGATGATGACAGGTTCCTTGACCTGGCGGAGGATGCGGTCATAGACGCGGATATAGTCGTCCGGCCCTTTGGCGGCAGCGGCAAGCGCCCGGCTCGCCATCAGGATGATGCGGCCGCCGGCGGCCTCCACCGTTTCGATCTGCTCTTCATAAGCCCTGAGGATCGTGTCGACGGTGACGTCGGGTCCCGGCGTCAGATGGTCCGTGCCGGCGCCGCAGGCGATCAGCGCGTCCTTGCGGCCGGCCGCTTCGGCAAGCGCCCGGCGGAGGAGGTCGCGCGCTTCCGGCCAGCCGAGGCCCATGCCGCGCTGTGCCGTATCCATCGCTTCGGCAACGCCGAGGCCGAGATCCCAGAGCCGGTGACGGAAGGCGAGGGTGCGCTCCCAATCGATCGCCGGCGTCAGCCATGGATCGTTGTCGGCGAGCGGATCGGCGACTACATGGGCGGCGGCAAAGGCGATGCGCGGAAAGGCCTTGGCGTCGCGCTTCTTCAGTTCGATCGGCGTGCCGGTCAGCGTGTAGGGAACGATCTTGCCGTCGAGAGGGAGATTGATCGTCGTCACGGCTCAGAACTCCAGTGCGGGAACGTCGAGCCAGCGACGCTCGACCCAGGATTTCAGGCCGAGTTCGGCAAGCTGCACACCCTTGGCGCCGGCTTCCAGGCCATAGGGCCACGGTGCGTCTTCGACGACATGGCGGATGAACATTTCCCACTGCGCCTTGAAACCGTTCTCGAAAGCCTGCGTATCGGGAACCTCGTCCCAGGTCTTGTAGAAGTCGATCGTCTGCGGCTGGTCCGGGTTCCAGACCGGCTTCGGCGTGTTGACGCGGTGCTGGCTCCAGCATTTCGTCAGACCGGCGACGGCCGAACCATGCGTGCCGTCGACCTGGAAGGTGACGAGGTCGTCGCGGCGGACGCGGACGGCCCAGGAGGAATTGATCTGCGCGATCGCGCCGCCTTCGAGCTCGAAGGTCGCATAGGCCGCATCGTCGGTGTCGCAGTCATAGGACTTGCCCTGCTCATCGATGCGGCGTGGAATATGCGTAGCACCGAGGCAGGATACGGCTTTGACTTCGCCGAACAGATTGTCGAGCACGTAGCGCCAGTGGCAGAGCATGTCGAGGATGATGCCGCCGCCGTCGCCCTTGCGGTAGTTCCAGGAGGGGCGCTGGGCCGGCACGCCCCAATCGCCTTCGAAAACCCAGTAGCCGAATTCGCCGCGCACCGAGAGGATCTTGCCGAAGAAGCCGGAATCCCTGAGCAGCGCCAGCTTGCGCAGGCCGGGCAGGAAGAGTTTGTCCTGCACGACGCCATGCTTGAGGCCGGAGCCGCGCGCCTTGCGGGCAAGATCGAGGGCCACCTGCAGATCGTCGGAGATCGGTTTTTCGCAATAGACATGCTTGCCGGCATCGAGCGCCTTGGACAGCAGCTCGGCGCGCATCAGCGTCGTGCCGGCGTCGAAGAAGATCGTGTCGTCGGGATTGGCGAGCGCGGCATCGAGATCGGTCGACCAGCGCTTGATGTTATGCTTCTTCGCCAGCTCTTCCATCTTGGCGCCGTTGCGGCCGACGATGATGGGGTCGATCTCGAGTTTCTCACCCGATTTCAGCGTGATGCCGCCCTGGTCGCGGAAGGCGAGAATAGAACGCACCAGGTGCTGATTGTAACCCATGCGGCCGGTAACGCCGTGCAAGATGATCCCCAAGCGTGCCATTTTTTCCTCCCAGCAAATTTTTGCGGCGGGAGCGGGCATCCTCGTCCGGTCCTCCCGAGCCGGTAACTAAACAGTTACTTGATGGCAGAAGAGCAACGCGGCTGTCAATAGTCAAATCCGATTTTACAAATTCAGCGCTTGATCGAGGTCAGCGTGACGTGGACGATATGCCTTTCCCAGGCATTGAGGTGGGTCGGTTCGATCAGGTCGCGGCCGAAGATCGTCGAAAGCGTGTACTGGTTGGACAGGTAGAAATAACCGAGCGAGGCGATCGTCAGGTAGACATGCAGGGGATCGGCGGTCTGGATGAAGACCCCCTGCTTCTTTCCCCGTTCGAGCACGTCCGAAAGCTCGCCGATCAGATGCGAATGCAGTTCCTTGAGCCGGACGGACTGGCGCAGCCAGCGGGCCCGATGCATATTTTCCGTGCCGAGCAGGCTGAGGAATTCCGGGTGCTGGAGGAAATAACGCCAGGTGAAGAGCGCCAGTTCGCCGATGCCTTCCTCGGGGCTGCGGTCGCCGATATGCAGCGCGCGTTCGGCGGTGCGGATGCCGACATAGGCTTCTTCGAGCACTCTGAGGTAGAGCTGCTCCTTGTCGCCGAAATAATGATAGAGCATGCGCTTGTTGGTGCCGGCGCGCTCGGCGATGGCGTCGACACGAGCCCCGCCCATGCCGTTTTCGGCAAATTCCCGGGTTGCCGCGTCAAGGATAGCAGCGCGTGTCCGCTCCGGATCGCGTTGGGCCGTGCGTTCGGCAGATGGGCGCCGCAACCTTTTCTTTTCCCCATTCCCCCCGCTGTCGTTCATCTCTCCACCTCCGTCTCACATGTTGCGCTCATAAGCCTTCGGTGCGAAATTGTAAAAACCGAATTTGAAAGCCCCGCGAGCGACACCGCTTGACACGCTCGCCGCTTTGCCCGTAGCTTGTAACCAATTAGTTATTTATGCAAGGGTAACTAGGTTCGGAAGCGTGTGGAGGCGCTTCCCTTTGGAGGAGGAAAAGAAATGACATTCCGTGTAAGCAGACGTAATTTCGTCGCGGGAGGCGCCGCGCTTCTCTCGCTCTCGGCGCTGGGAACCAGCGCTTTGGCACAGGAAACGCGACTGCGTCTCCTGTGGTGGGGCTCGCAACCGCGCGCCGACCGCACCAACAAGGTATCGCAGCTCTATCAGTCGAAGAAGCCGGGAACGTCGATCACCGGCGAATTCCTCGGCTGGGGCGACTACTGGCCGCGCCTTGCGACCCAGGTGGCTGGCCGCAACGCGCCCGATGTCATCCAGATGGACTATCGCTATATCGTCCAATATGCGCGGCGCGGTGCGCTCGCCCCGCTCGAATCCTATATGCCGGCCAAGCTCAACCTCGACGATTTCGACAAGGCGCAGATCGAAGGCGGCAGCGTCGACGGTCATCTCTATGGCGTCAGCCTGGGCGCGAATTCGGCGGCCACGGTCCTGAACACCACCGCCTTCAAGGAGGCCGGCGTCGATCTGCCGACCCAGGCGACCACCTGGGAAGAGTTCGCCCGCATGGGTGCGGAGATCACCAAGGCAGGAAAACGCAAGGGCATGTTCGGCATCGCCGACGGCAGCGGCAGCGAACCGCTGTTCGAAAACTGGCTGCGTCAGCGCCGCAAGGCGCTTTATACTGCAGACGGCAAGATCGCCTTCGACGTGGACGATGCCTCCGAATGGTACGACATGTGGGCCAAGTTCCGTGAGGCCGGCGCCTGTGTTCCTGCCGATATCCAGGCTCTCGACAAGAACGACATCGAAACCAACACGGTCTCGCTCGGCAAGTCGGCCGCCGGTTTTGCCCATTCCAACCAGTTCGTCGGCTATCAGGCAATGAACAAGGACAAGCTGGCGCTGACCAACTACATGCGCGTCAAGGGGGATTCGAAGGGCGGCCACTATCGCAAGCCTTCGATGTTCTTCTCGGTCTCCGCCCAGTCGAAAGCCATAGATATGGCCGTGGACTACGTCAATTTCTTCGTCAAGAACCCCGAGGCAGCGCTGCTTCTGGATGTCGAACGCGGCATTCCGGAATCGAGCGCCATGCGCGAGGTGGTCGCGGCGAAGCTTGATGAGAACGGCAAAGTTGCGCTGGCCTATGTCAGCGGCCTCGGCGATCTCGCCGGCAAATTGCCGCCGCCGCCGCCGGCCGGCGCCGGTGAAGCTGATCTGATGTTACGCAACATCGCCGAACAGGTCGGCTTCGGACAGCTGTCTCCTTCCGACGGCGGCAAACAGCTTGTCGCTGAAATCACGCAGATTCTCGCACGAGGCTGATCCCGTATGAGCAATGCGATGCGCACGCCCGCAGGGGCCATCAATGTGGAAAGATATCAGGGGGCCGTGGCCGAAGGACGCTTCAAGCGTCTCTGGAATGCCAATGCTCCCGGCTATCTTTTCCTTCTTCCATGGCTCATCGGCTTTTTCGGGCTGACGCTCGGGCCGGCCCTGATTTCGCTCTACCTTTCCTTCACCGACTTCGACATGCTTCAGTCGCCGCGGTGGGTGGGGATGGCGAATTACGTGCGCATCGCCACGGCGGATCCGAAATTTTCGGCCGCCATGTATGTCACCTTGACCTATGTCGTCTTCTCGGTGCCGTTCAAGCTGACCTTCGCATTGCTGGTCGCCATGGCGCTGAACCGCGGCCTGCGCGGGCTGTCGGTCTATCGTGCCATCTTCTATCTGCCGTCACTGCTGGGCGGTAGCGTGGCGATCGCCGTGCTCTGGCGCCAGCTTTTCGCCGGCGATGGCCTCGTCAATGCCGCGCTTTCGTATTTCGGTATCGAAGGTCCGAGCTGGATCTCGCATCCGAACTATTCGATCTATACGCTGGTGGCGCTGTCCGTCTGGCAGTTCGGCTCGCCGATGATTATTTTCCTGGCCGGGCTGCGCCAGATCCCGCAGGATATGTATGAGGCCGCCAGCCTCGACGGCGCCTCCAAGTTCCGGCAATTCTACAAGATCACGCTGCCGCTTCTGACGCCGGTGATCTTTTTCAATGCCGTCGTCCAGACGATTGATGCCTTCAAGGCCTTCACGCCGGCCTTCATCATTTCCGGCGGCACCGGCGGTCCGATCAACTCGACGCTGTTCTACACGCTCTACCTCTATCAGGAAGCCTTCGGCAATTTCCGCATGGGCTATGCCTCGGCGCTCGCCTGGATCCTGGTGGTGATCATCGCGATCTTCACCGCCTTCTCCTTCCTGACCTCGCGTTATTGGGTGCACTACGATGACTGAGATGACCGCTTCCGTCACTGCGGCCAGGCCGCCATCCGACATCACCAAACGCAGCCTGCCGGCGTCGCTCATCATCCACGCCCTGCTGATCGCCGCTTCGCTCCTCATGCTCTATCCGCTGTTGTGGATGGTTTCGGCATCGGTCAGGCCGGAAACCGAGATCTTCTCGTCGACCTCGCTCATCCCGTCGTCGATCGATTTCTCCTCCTATGCGCGCGGTTGGGTCGGCCTCGATGTCAGCTTCGGCCGGTTCTTCTGGAATTCGCTGGTCATCTCGCTGCTGGTGGTGACCGGCAATGTCATCGCCTGTTCGCTGACGGCTTTCGCCTTTGCGCGGCTGCGTTTTGCCGGCCGGAATTTCTGGTTCGCAATCATGCTCGGCACGTTGATGATCCCCTATCACGTGACGTTGATTCCGCAATATGTGCTCTTTCTCGATCTCGGCTGGGTCAACACCATCCTGCCGCTTGTCGTGCCGAAGTTCCTGGCAAGCGATGCCTTCTTCATCTTCCTGATGGTGCAGTTCTTCCGCGGCATCCCGCGCGAATTGGACGAGGCGGCGATGATGGACGGCTGCAGCGCTTGGCGCATCTACTGGAAGATCATGCTGCCGCTGTCGCTGCCGGTGCTGGCAACGGCCGCCATCTTCTCCTTCATCTGGACCTGGGACGATTTCTTCGGCCCGCTGATCTACCTGAACGACATGAACACCTATACGATCCAGCTCGGCCTGCGCACCTTCGTGGATTCCACCAGCGCATCGGATTGGGGCGGTTTGTTCGCCATGTCGACCCTGACGCTCGTGCCGGTGTTCTTCTTCTTCCTGTTCTTCCAGCGCCTGCTGATCGAGGGCATCGCAACGACGGGCATGAAGCGTTGATGGCGATGACAGGAAAGAGCGACATGAGCATCAGGACGGTCGCGATCATTGGCTGCGGTATCGGCCGCTCCCATATCGTCGAGGGTTACCTGCCGCATTCCGACAAGTTCAAGGTCGTGGCGATCTGCGACCTGAATGAGCAGCGCATGGCAGCGGTCGGCGACGAGTTCGGCATCGAACGGCGCACCACCTCCTTCGCGGAGCTGCTGGCCGACGACACTGTCGACATCATCGATATCTGCACCCCTCCCGGCATCCATCTGGAACAGGTGGTCGCAGCGCTTGCCGCCGGCAAACATGTCGTCTGCGAAAAGCCGCTGACGGGCTCGCTTGCCGCCGTCGATACCATCATGGAAGCGGAAAAGACCGCCAAAGGCGTGCTGATGCCGATCTTCCAGTACCGTTACGGCGACGGCATCCAGAAGGCCAAGCGGATCATCGACGCCGGTATTGCCGGCAAGCCCTATACCGCTTCGGTCGAAACCTTCTGGCTGCGCAAGCCGGAATATTACGCCGTGCCTTGGCGCGGCAAATGGGCGACGGAACTTGGCGGCGTGCTCGTCACCCATGCGCTGCACCTGCACGACATGCTGATGCATCTGATGGGTCCGGCGGCCAGGGTCTTCGGCCGCGTCGCCACCCGCGTCAACGATATTGAGGTTGAGGATTGTGCCTCCGCCAGCCTGCTGATGGAAAGCGGCGCCTTTGTCTCGCTTTCCTGCACGCTTGGTTCGCAGGAGCAGATCAGCCGGCTCAGGCTGCACTTCGAGAATGTCACTTTCGAGAGCAGTCACGAGCCCTATACACCCGGCAAGGACCCCTGGAAGATCATCGCCGCAAACGACGACGTGCAGCAGCAGATCGACAGGGTGGTTGGCGACTGGCAGCCGGTCGCGCCGCGCTTCACCACCCAGATGGGCCAGTTCCACGCTTTCCTCAGCGGCCATGCGCCGCTGCCGGTGACGACAAAGGACGCCCGGCGCGCGCTGGAACTCGTCACCGCCATTTATCAGTCTTCCGATAGCGGCGCCGACGTGCCGCTGCCGGTGGGTTCTGATAGTCCGAAATACGCCGATTGGCGCGCAAGAACGAAGTAACCGGTAAAATAAAAAGAGAGGGTTTTGAGAAGATGGCAACCAGTGTCGTTCTTCAGAAGGTCGAGAAGCGCTACGGCGCGATGGATGTGATCCATGGCATCGACCTGACGATCGATCCCGGCGAATTCGTCGTTTTCGTCGGCCCCTCGGGCTGTGGAAAATCCACCCTTCTGCGCATGATCGCCGGTCTCGAGGAGATCTCAGGCGGCGGGCTGTTGCTCGACAACGAGCGCATGAACGAGGTGGCGCCTGCCAAGCGCGGCATCGCCATGGTCTTCCAGTCCTATGCGCTCTATCCCCATATGTCGGTCTATAAAAACCTCGCCTTCGGCCTGGAGACGGCGGGTTACAAGAAGGCCGATATCCAGCCGAAGGTGAAGCGCGCCGCCGAGATTCTGCAGATCGAGAAGCTCTTGGAGCGCAAGCCGAAGGCGCTCTCCGGCGGCCAGCGCCAGCGCGTCGCGATCGGCCGCGCCATCGTGCGCGAGCCGCGGATCTTCCTGTTCGACGAGCCGCTGTCGAACCTCGATGCCGAACTGCGCGTGCAGATGCGCGTCGAGATCTCCCGCCTGCACCGCAGCCTCGGCAATACGATGATCTATGTCACCCATGACCAGGTCGAAGCCATGACGATGGCGGACAAGATCGTGGTGTTGAATTCCGGCCGCATCGAGCAGGTCGGCGCCCCACTCGATCTCTACAACAACCCGGCCAACCGCTTCGTCGCTGGCTTCATCGGCAGCCCGAAGATGAATTTTTTGAGGGCCCGCATCGAGCAGGTCGGCGAGACCGAAACCAGCATCCATGTCTGCGGCAATTCCGTCCGCCTGCCGCGCCGGCTGAAGGGTGGCACGGGAGAGGAGGTCACCTTCGGCATCCGCCCCGAGCATCTTTCGCTGGCCGAAGGCGCAATCACACTGTCGACCGTCAACGTCGATCTCGTCGAAAATCTCGGCGGCGCCACCATGCTCTACACCACGACGCCGGATAACCAGCTCTTGACCGTCGCGCTCGACGGCCAGCAGAAGGTGGAGCGCGGCGCCAATGTGAGGGCTTCCTTCGACCCGGCCCGCTGCCACGTCTTCGATGCTGCCGGCAAGACGATCTAAGCGCACCGCTGCTTGACAGCCGATCCTCCTCTGGCCCATCATTTCACGAGGGGCCGCTAGAACAGGATGATTTTAGGCCGGGTCGGCCTAAAATCTGAATCCTGTTCTACATTATATAGTTAGAGCATGATTTCGTCCGAAAACCGCTCACACTTTTCGGCATCATGCTCTGGGGGGTTGAGCATGACGCCTGAAGATAGGATTCATGCGCTTGGCATCTGGCAGGGGCCGATCGCAATCTCGCCGATAGCAGGCGGCATCACCAATAGGAACTATCTGGTCAGCGATGCCGTCGCACGCTGTGTGGTCAGGCTCGGCACCGATATTCCGATCCACCACATCAACAGGCAGAACGAGCTTGCCGCGAGCCGCGCCGCCCATGCGGCCGGCATATCGCCTGCCGTCATCCACCATTCGCCGGGCGTCCTGGTGCTCGAATATATCGAGGCGCGGGCGCTGTCGCCGGAGGATATCAGGACCCCGCACACGCTCGCCCGGGTCTTGCCGCTGGTGCGCGCTTGCCATCGCGACATCGCCCGGCATTTCCGCGGCCAGGCAATGATCTTCTGGGTCTTCCACGTCATCCGAGATTACGCCGCCAATCTGAAGGCGTCGGCGAGCAGCTATCTTCCTCTGCTGCCGGGGCTCGTCGGTAGGGCTGAGACGCTGGAAGAAGCGGCAGGGCCTTTCGAGATCGCCTTCGGCCACAACGACCTGCTGGCCGCCAACTTTCTCGATGACGGCAAGCGGCTCTGGCTGATCGACTGGGACTATGCCGGTTTCAACACGCCGCTTTTCGATCTCGGCGGATTGGCCTCCAACAACGAGCTCTCGCAAGCGGCCGAGCACACGATGCTGGAGACCTATTTCGACCGGCCGCTGACCGATGATCTCAACAGGCGCTATGCCGCGATGAAATGCGCCTCGCTGCTGCGCGAGACGCTCTGGAGCATGATTTCAGAAATCCATTCCAGCATCGATTTCGATTACGCCGGCTATACGGCCGAAAATCTCGCGCGCTTCGAGCGCGCCTATCAAGCCTTTGAACAGGACCGATAAATGACGAAGGAATTACCGAAGGCGGCGAAAGCCGTGGTCATCGGCGGCGGCATCATCGGCTGCTCGACAGCCTATCATCTCGGCAAGCTCGGCTGGACCGATACCGTGCTGCTGGAGCGCAAGAAGCTTACCTCAGGCACCACCTTCCATGCCGCCGGCCTCGTCGGCCAGCTGCGCACCAGCGCCAACATCACCCAGCTTCTCGGTTATTCCGTCGATCTCTACAAACGGCTGGAAGAGGAAACGGGCCTCGGCACTGGCTGGAAGATGAATGGCGGCCTGCGCCTTGCCTGCAACGAGGAGCGCTGGACCGAGGTCAGGCGCCAGGCAACCACCGCGCAGTCCTTCGGCCTCGAAATGCAATTGCTGACGTCGCAGGAAGCCTTCGACCTCTGGCCGCTGATGACGGTCGACGATCTCGTCGGCGCCGCCTTCCTCCCTACCGACGGCCAGGCCAATCCCTCCGACATCACCCAGGCGCTGGCAAAGGGCGCCCGCATGTCGGGCGTTTCGATCTTTGAGGATACCGAAGTCCTCGACCTTGAAATCGACAAGGGGAAGATTCGTGCCGTCGTTACGGCGCAAGGTCGTATCCAATGCGAGCGCGTCGTCGTCTGTGCGGGCCAATGGACGCGTACCTTCGCCGCCCGCTTCGGCGTCAACGTGCCGCTGGTCTCCGTCGAGCACCAATACATCATCACCGAATCCTTCGGCGTGCCCTCCAACCTGCCGACGCTGCGCGATCCCGATCGCCTGACCTACTACAAGGAAGAGGTCGGCGGCATCGTCATGGGCGGCTACGAGCCGAATCCCATTCCCTGGGCGAAGGACGGCATTCCCGACGGTTTTCACTACACGCTGTTGGACAGCAATTTCGATCATTTCGAGCAGATCATGGAACAGGCGCTCGGCCGGGTCCCGGCGCTGGAAAATGTCGGCGTCAAGCAGCTGCTGAACGGCCCTGAAAGCTTCACGCCGGATGGCAACTTCATTCTCGGCGAGGCGCCGGAGCTGAAGAATTTCTTCGTCGGCGCCGGTTTCAACGCCTTCGGCATCGCCTCTGCCGGCGGCGCTGGCATGGCGCTTGCCGAATGGGTGACGAAGGGCGAGCCGCCCTATGATCTCTGGCCGGTCGATATCCGTCGTTTCGGCCGGCCGCATTTCGATACCGACTGGGTGCGGACACGCACGCTCGAAGCCTACGGCAAACATTACACCATGGCCTGGCCGTTCGAGGAACATTCGAGCGGCCGCCCCTGCCGCAAATCGCCGCTCTATGACCGGCTGAAGGCGCAGGGCGCTTGTTTCGGCGAAAAGCTCGGCTGGGAACGGCCGAACTGGTTTGCCGATCTCTTCGCCAACGAGGAGCCGAAGGATGTCTACAGCTACACCAGGCAGAACTGGTTCGACGCGGTCGGCCGCGAGCATAAGGCGGTGCGCGAAGCGGCGGTCATCTTCGACCAGACGTCCTTTGCCAAATTCGTGCTGAAGGGCAGGGATGCCGAGGCAGCCTTGTCCTGGATCGCCTCCAACGATGTCGCAAGGCCGGTGGGATCGCTCATCTACACGCAGATGCTGAACGACAAGGGCGGCATAGAATGCGACGTGACGGTCGCCCGCATCGCCGAGAACGAATATTACATCGTCACCGGTACCGGCTTCGCCACCCATGACTTCGATTGGATCGCACGCAATATCCCGGCGGAGATGCATGCCGAGCTGGTCGACGTCACATCCGCCTATTCCGTGCTGTCGCTGATGGGACCGAATTCCCGCGCCGTGCTGGAAAAGGTGACGGGCAGCGACGTCTCGAATGCGGCCTTCCCCTTCGGCAAGGTCAGGACAATCGGCATTGCGGGCTGCCCCGTGCGGGCGCTGCGCATCACCTATGTCGGCGAGCTCGGCTACGAGCTGCATATTCCCATTGAATATGCGACCACGGTCTACGACGTGCTGATGGCATCAGGCGGCGAGCTCGGCCTCGTCAATGCCGGCTACCGCGCCATTGAGAGCTGCCGCCTGGAAAAAGGTTATCGCGCCTGGGGCTCGGATATCGGTCCCGACCATACGCCTGTCGAGGCCGGTCTCGGCTGGGCGGTGAAGATGCGGAAGAATATCCCATTCCGGGGCCGTGAGGCGATCGAGCAGCAGCTTTCGGGAGGCGTTAAGAAGCGCCTCGCCTGCTTCGTTCCCGAGAATGCCGATGCCGTGCTGCTCGGCCGTGAAACGATCTATCGCGACGGCAAGCGCGTCGGCTGGCTGTCGAGCGGCGGCTTCGGTTATACGCTGGGCAAGCCGATCGGCTACGGCTACGTCCGCAACCCCGACGGCGTGACCGAGGATTTCGTCCTCTCCGGCACCTATGAGCTTGACGTCGCGCGGGAACGCATCCCCTGCAAGGTATCGCTGTCGCCGCTCTACGATCCCGATATGGCGCGGGTGAAGGTCTGACGACTCGAATTACCTCATTCTTTGCCTTCGAGCGAAGCTTTGAACAGAGATGACGAGGAGAGGGCACACCGTGTGAGCCCCCTCTGCCCTGCCGGGCATCTCCCCCACAGGTGGGGAGATCACAAGTGGCTAAACCTTCGTGCCCATCTACCGTTTCGCCCGCTGTGACACCAGTTGTTTGGGGAAGCCGTCGCGCCCAGCCAATCTCCCCACCTGTGGGGGAGATGCCCGGCAGGGCAGAGGGGGCGACCACGGCACGCCCTCTCATTACAAGAACCCAGCCACCCCGCGTTGGCGTGACCTACTATATTTGCGGAAAACGACTCTCCTGGGCTGAAGAAGAGCCAGCGGCTCCAAGCCTCAGAACAGCGGCAACCGGTCGTCCTGGATCAGGATCTCCAGCTTGTCAGCCACATCCTGCGTCCAGGCCCGGTGGCCTGTCAAAGCCGCCGGGAAGAGTCCCGGAAGGGTGAAGAGAGCCGCTGAGATCGCCAGGCCGGTGCGCGGGATATCGGCAATGAGAGCGGCGATTTCTGCAGCCCTGGGATCGCGCAGTTCGTAGCGCTCACCGTTGCCATGCTCGCCGATCGCATAGCGCATCCACGCTGCAACGGCGATCGCATAGGTCTCCGCCCTGTCGCCATGCGCCAGCGCCTCGCTTGCCGGCTCCAGCAGCCGCTGCGGCAGTTTCTGCGTGCCGTCCATGGCGATCTGATAGGTGCGATGTGCGATCGCCTTGTTTGCAAAGCGTGCTATCAATTCGCTGGCATAGGCATCGAGATCGATGCCCGGCACCGGATCGAGCGTACGCGCGGCCGCATGCATGTGGCGGTAGGCAAGTGCTGCCAGGGCTGCATCGTCCATCACGTCGCGAATGAATTCATAGCCGCCGATGTAACCGAGATAGGCGAGCAGCGAATGGGCGCCGTTCAGCATCCGCAGCTTCATTTTTTCGTAGGCCGAGACTTCCTCGACCATCAGCGCGCCGCGGACCTTTTCCCAGGCCGGCCGGCCATTGGCGAAATGATCTTCTATGACCCATTGCGTAAAAGGCTCTGTCTCGACCGCCGCCATGTCGGTGCGGCCGGTGAGCCGCTCGGCATCGGCATAGGTCGCTTCGGTGCTTGCCGGCGTGATGCGGTCGACCATCGTCGAAGGGAAGGGCACATTCGCTTCGATCCAGCGATGCAGGTCGGGATCGATACGGGAGGTGAATTCGAGCACGAGGCGTTTCAGAACGGCGCCGTTGCTCGGCAGGTTGTCGCAGCTGAGCGGCGTAAAGGGCGCGATCCCCTTCTGCCGGCGGCGCGCAAGGCCTTCGACGAGGTAACCGATAACGCCGCGCGGCGCATGCCGGCTGGCGAGATCGGCGACGATATCGGGGTGCTTCAGATCGAGGCCGCCGGTTGCCGGATCGAAACCATAGGCCTTTTCCGTCACCGTCATGCTGACGATGCGGATAGCGGGATCTTCGAGCCGCGCCAGCAGGCCGGCCGGATCGCGCGGCGCCACATGCGCCTTCAGGATCGAACCGATCACCTCAGCCGTCGTGCCCGAGCTGTCGCGGATCAGCGTCGTATAAAGCCCGTTCTGAGCGCTCAGGTGATCGGCGACATCGGCCGTTCGCAGGCTTGCCACCTCGATGCCCCAGTCTCCGCCCTCTGCGGCAAGTGCGGCATCGGTAAACGGCGCGAAATGCGCGCGGAAGAAGGCGCCCGGCCCAAGATGCAGGATGCCGCTTTTCAGCTGGTTGCGGTCATAGGCGGGAAGCTTCGCCGTCGAGGCGAGGCCTGAAAGGGTCTGCATTCGTTCGGTCACAGCTTGTAAGCCTTCTTTGCATTGCCATAGGAGAGCTCGCCTGCGACGATCTCGGCTTCCCGCTTGGAAAGCCGGTGCTCGGCGGCGAGCTGGGCAAGGAAGCGGCAGACTTCGCGGCGCCAGACGTCATGCCGGGCCGGGATCGAAAGCAGCGCGCGCGTATCGTCGTTGAAACCCGCCATATTGGCAAAGCCCGCCGTCTCGACGACTTGGTCGAGGTAACGGCGGATGCCGAGCGGGCTGTCGTGGAACCACCAGGGCGGGCCGATCATCAGGCAGGGCCAATGGCCAGCCATCGGCGCCAGCTCGCGTGCATAGGTCGTCTCGTCGAGCGTGAAGAGCAGCACGCGCAAACCCGGTGCGTGGCCATATTTTGATAGCAGCGCATTCAAGCCGCCGACCCAGTCCGTGCGTGTCGGGATATCGGCGCCCATATTGGGGCCGCGGGTCGAGAAAAGCCCACGGTCGGTATTGCGTCTGGAACCGGCATGGATCTGCATGACCATGCCGTCTTCGGCCGAAAGCCCGGCCATCTCGGTCATCATCTGGCCGCGGAAGAGCTCGGCTTCCTCAGGCGAAAGCGGACCCTTCAGCGCCTTGGCGAGCAGCGCTTGTTTTTCCGCAAGCGGCAGGTCTGATGTAAAGGCGGTGGGCACGCCGTGATCGGTCGCGGTGGCGCCGAACTGGCGGAAATAGGCGCGCCGGCGCCGATGCGCCTCGATCAGGCCGTCCCAGCGGGTGACCTCAGTGCCGGTGATCTCTCCGAACTTGATGAGATTGTCGCGGAAGCCGACGGCATCGGGATCGGTGACGCTGTCCGGCCTGTAGGTGGTGCGCACCTTGCCGATCCAGCCGTCGGCCGCCAATTTCTGGTGATGCGTCAGCGGATCGAGCGCCCCATCCGTCGTCGCGATCGTTTCGATGCCGAATCGCTGATGCAGCGCCCGCGGGCGGAATTCGGGAAGGGCAAGCTGGGAATTGATATGGTCGTAGAGCGCATCGGCATTATCAGCCGTCAGCGGCTCGGTGCAGCCGAGCACGGCCGAGATGGCGTGGTCGACCCAGAGGCTCGACGGTGTTCCCCGGAAAAGATGGTAATGTGCGGCAAAGGTCCGCCAGATCGCCCGTCCCTCAGCCACCGGCTTGCCGTCGAGCCGCGGCACGCCGAGCTCGTCCAAGGTGACGCCGACGCTGTGCAGCATGCGGAAGAGATAGTGATCGGGAATGACCAGCAGCGAGGCCGCGTCTTCGAAGGGCTTGTCGTCGGCGAACCAGGAAGGTTCGGTATGCCCGTGCGGACTGACGATCGGAAGATTGCGCACCGTCTCGTAGAGGTCTCGTGCGATGGTCCGTGTTGCCGGATCAGCCGGAAAAAGCCGGTCCGGATGAAGAAAGCCGTTTCCTGCATCCATCAGTATTCCTCCCTGATGATAAGGGCCTACCCCACAACATCAGGCGCGGCAAGGTCTTTTAGTAACCAAACGGTACAGTTTTGCGCATCGCCGCACCAGGCATGGAAAGCATTGACGCGGCCGCCTATTTCCGCTTTGCACAACCATCTGTTCTGCCGGTTTCGGCAAAGGAGGATCGATGTCCGACGAGACGAGCCGCATCACCCAACTGGAAGAAATGCTGGCCCACCAGGCAAAGACGATCGAAGAGCTTTCCGATCAGCTCGCCGAGCAATGGAAGACCGTCGAGCAGCTGCGCACCAAGCTCGACCGGCTGGCCGAACGCTTCCTGTCCCTGGAGGAGCAGTCGCTGGACGCGCCAGCGATCACCCGCCCGCCGCATTATTGACGACACGCGGCGCAATGCCGCGTGCCCTCTCATTAGGATGATGAATCAGACGCCGCCGATGCAGAGATATTTCATTTCCAGATAGTCGTCGGCGCCATGCCGCGAGCCTTCGCGGCCGAGGCCGGATTGCTTGATGCCGCCGAAGGGCGCCGTCTCGGATGACATCAGGCCGGTATTGATGCCGATCATGCCGTATTCCAGCGCTTCCGCCACCCGCCAGACCTTCTTCAGGTCGCCAGCAAAGAAATAGGCGGCAAGACCGAATTCCGTATCATTGGCTTGGGCAATGACATCTTCGACCGTCTCGAAGCGAAAGAGCGGCGCCACCGGCCCGAAGGTCTCCTCGCGCGCCACCTTCATGCCGCGCGCAACGCCGGTCAGCACCGTCGGTGTGAAGAAGGTGCCGGCGCCGTCGATGCGCTTGCCGCCGGTCAGCACCTTGGCGCCCTTGGCAAGCGCGTCGCTGACATGGTCTTCCACCTTGGCAAGGCCCTGTTCATCGATCAGCGGCCCGATCACGACACCCGGCTTGAAGCCGTCGCCGACCGACATCTCGGCGACCTTGGCGGCAAGCTTGGCGGCAAAGGCGTCATAGACGTTCGACTGGATGTAGAGGCGGTTGGCGCAGACGCAGGTCTGGCCGGCATTGCGGTATTTCGAGGCGATCGCGCCTTCGACGGCAGCGTCCAGATCGGCATCGTCGAAGACGATGAAGGGCGCGTTGCCGCCGAGCTCCAGGCTCACCTTCTTGATCTGGTCGGCGCATTGCCGCATCAGGATACGGCCGACCTCGGTCGAGCCGGTGAAGCTGATCTTGCGCACCTTTTCATTGCCGCAGAGCTCGCGGCCGATTGCCGGACCGTCGACCCCGACGATGACGTTGAAGACGCCGGACGGAATGCCTGCCTGCTCGGCGAGCACGGCAAGCGCGATCGCCGTCAGCGGCGTCTGTTCGGCGGGCTTCGAGACCACGGTGCAGCCGACGGCAAGCGCCGGGGCGATCTTGCGGGTGATCATCGCTGCCGGGAAATTCCACGGCGTGATCGTTCCGACGACGCCGACCGGCTGCCGGATGACGATCATCCGTTTATCGTCGGAAGGCGCGGGGATCGTCTCGCCATAGATGCGTTTGGCCTCTTCCGCATACCATTCGATATAGGCCGCGGCATAAAGGATCTCGCCGCGTGCTTCCGGGAACGGCTTGCCCATTTCGGCGGTCAGGATCGCGGCGAGTTCATCGGCATTGGCGACCATCAGGTCGAACCATTTGCGCAGGATCGCGCTTCGCTCCTTGGCCGGACGGGCCGCCCAACCCGGCTGGGCGGCATGGGCCGCATCGATCGCCGCCCGCGTCTCGGCCGCACCCATATCGGGCAGCGAGGCGAGCAACTCGCCGGTTGCCGGGTTGAGCACGTCGAAAGTCTTTGTGGCATCGCCTGATGTCCAGACGCCGCCGATATAGCCGGCATCGCGCAGCAAGGGCGAGGAGAAGGGAACGTGCTTGGTCAGTGCGCTGGTGAAAGCCATGTCATATCCTCCTTGGGAGTGCGGCTGCCGGTTGCCGGCAGCCATTGAAATCAGGTTCGGGTGCGATCACTTGGCCGCGCTTGCTTCGAGCATCGAAGCTTCGAGGATATCGAGGGCTTCGCCGAGGATCTCGTCCTGGATGGTGATCGGTGCAAGAAAGCGGATGACGTTTCCATGGACGCCGCAGGTGAGCAGGATCAGGCCCTTGTCGAGCGCGATCAGACGCACCTGGTTGGCGAATTCCGCGCTCGGCAGTCCCGTCGTCCGGTCGTTGAATTCGACGGCGTTCATGAAGCCCGGTCCGCGGATATCGACGATCTCGGGCACCGTCTCGCGCAATGATTCCAGCCGCTGCTTCAGCCGTCCGCCAAGCTGGTTGGCGCGGTTGCAGAGATCTTCGTCGACAATGACGTCGAGCACGGCATGGGCGGCCGCGATCCCGAGCGGATTGCCGCCATAGGTGCCGCCGAGCCCGCCCGGTCCCGGCGCATCCATGATTTCGGCGCGGCCGGTGACGGCGGCGAGCGGAAAGCCGCCGGCCAGGCTCTTTGCCATCGTCGTCAGATCGGGCGCCACCTCGTGATGATCCATCGCGAACATCCGGCCGGTGCGGGCAAAACCGGTCTGCACCTCGTCGGCGATCAGCAGGATGCCGTGCTGATCGCAGAGCTCGCGCAGCGCCTTCATGAATGCGGCAGGTGCGGAGTAGAAGCCACCTTCGCCCTGCACCAGCTCGATGATGATGGCTGCGACGCGCTGCGGATCGACATCGGCGGCGAAGAGCTTCTTCAGTGCCGCCAGCGACTGATCGGTGGTAACGCCGTGCAACTCGACGGGGAAGGGAATATGGAACACGTCGCCGGGCATCGCGCCGAAGCCGACCTTGTAAGGCACGACCTTGCCGGTCAGCGCCATGCCCATGAAGGTGCGGCCATGGAAGCCGCCGCCAAAGGCGATGATGGCCGAGCGGCCGGTTGCGGCGCGCGCGATCTTGACGGCGTTCTCGACCGCTTCGGCGCCCGTCGTGACGAAGATCGTCTTCTTCTCGAAATCGCCAGGCAGCAGCGCGTTCAACCGTTCGGCAAGGTGCACGTAGCTTTCATAGGGCACCACCTGATGGCAGGTATGGGTGAAGCGGTCGAGCTGATCCTTGACCGCTGCGATGACCCGGGGATGGCGGTGGCCGGTATTGAGAACGGCGATGCCGGCGGCGAAATCGATGTAACGGCGGCCCTCCTTGTCCCAGATCTCCGCATTCTCTGCGCGATCGGCATAGATCTGAGTGGTCATGCCGACGCCGCGTGAAATAGCGGCGTTCTTCCGGTCCGTAAGGCTTGTCGCGTTCATCGATGACTCCTGCGCTGAAAGGGGTTTGCAAGCTATCTTGCATAATTTCTGCAAGATCTGTATAAAACGTCTACATTTTTCCTGCAAGAAAACAAGAGGGCATTTTTTGCTTCAAACATCACGCTTTTTGATGGAGGTTCTGGGGCGATTGGAATCGGGGACAGTTTCGGATGAATGATAATGGGCCTGTACGCTACAAGGTGGCGGAAGCTGCGCGGTTGGCGGGTGTTTCGGCCTCGACGCTGCGCCTCTGGGAAAGCCAGGGCCTGGTGGTTCCCGGTCGTTCCGAAACCGGCCATCGGCAATACAGCGCCGACGATGTGGCGCGGCTGAAGCGCATCTCCTGGTATCGTGTCGAGCGCGGGCTCAATCCCGCGGCAATCCGCGAGGCGTTGGAGAGCGAGGAACCTTCCGCCAATGGCGCCGAGGCAAGCCAGGATACCGGCCTCGGCCGTAAGCTGCGCAGCCTGCGCCATGCGAGCGGCAAGACGCTCGATCAGGTGGCCGGCGACATCGGCGTCACCTCGTCGACGCTCTCGACACTGGAGCGCACCTCGCAGGGCGTCAGCTTCAAGACGCTGCACGATCTGGCAGAGTATTACGGCACCACCGTCTCGCGCCTCTCCGGTGAGGAAAGCGGGGAGGTGCCGGCGCTGGTGCGCGCCGGTGAATGTCGCGCCTGGCCGGAAACGACGCCGGGTGTCACCGTACAGCTCCTCGCCGAAGGCCGCCGGATGATGGATTGCCATCGTTTCGTGTTGGCGCCGGGTGCTGCCAGCGAGGGCGCCTATCGCCACGAGGGCGAGGAATTCATGCATGTTCTGTCCGGCCGGCTCGAACTGGTGCTCGACGGCGATCAGTTCTTCGATCTGGGCCCCGGCGATTCACTCTATTTCGAAAGCCGCCGCGATCATTCCTGGCGCAACCGCCACGATGGCGAAACCGTGCTTCTTTGGATCAACACGCCGCCGACATTCTGAACTGCAGCGCATCGGCCCGAAAATCGGAATCGATTTCCGGAAAGCGCGATGCGGAGATTAAAAAAGGTAGAGCGTTCTTGTGCATCCAGAGGACACATGCGCTCTACCGCAGCAAAGCGGTTTCCCACTCTGCGCCTTTGCGCTATAGCCCAAAGAGATGCATTCGTACGAAAGACAGTCTCATGGCGGCCACCATACGTTACCACGAAGGCGATATTTCCGCGGCCGATGCCGCTCGCTACACCGGCGCGATTGCGATCGACACCGAAACGCTTGGCCTGGTGCCGCGCCGTGACCGGCTCTGCGTCGTCCAGCTTTCGCCGGGTAACGGCACCGCCGATATCATCCGTATCGCCGCCGGTCAGAAAGAGGCGCCCAATCTCGTCGCCCTGCTTGAAGACCCCACCCATCAGAAGATCTTTCACTACGGCCGCTTCGATATTGCCGTGCTCTTCCACACCTTCGGCGTCACGACGACCCCGGTCTTCTGCACCAAGATCGCCTCGCGCCTGATCCGGACCTATACGGATCGCCACGGCCTCAAGGACAATCTCAAGGAGATGCTCGACGTCGATGTCTCCAAGGCGCAGCAATCCTCCGATTGGGCGGCAGAGACGCTGTCCCCGGCCCAGCTCGAATATGCCGCCTCCGATGTGCTTTATCTGCATGCGTTGCGCGACAAGCTGACGGAGCGGCTGATCCGCGACGGCCGTTACGATCATGCGACGGCCTGCTTCGAATTCCTGCCGACCCGCGCCAAGCTCGATCTGCTCGGCTGGGAAGAGGCGGATATCTTCGCCCATAGCTGAGCGAATTGCTTTCATTCTGCGTTTGCCAATAGCCGTACGGCAGGCTTGCCGGCGGCCGTTAGCGATTCATTAACGCCTGTTCATTAATATTCCTGTTAATTTTTATGCATTTCGATGACGCCGGAACTGCGTCATGCGGACAGGAGGATCTGCTGGGATGCAAGGGGACCGGATGAGCGCGGTCCTTTTCTAGAGCCTGCTTTCATCGTCACTTTACGAAAGGAGCATGCCATGTTGACTCCCGTTCGTGCAGCGTCCAATGCAAGCTTTTCGTCCCAGGGTCAGACAGCGGCGATCGTCGCCAGCGGTCTCGGCCACTCGGTGATTGCCCCCGCGCCTGTCAACGCCGTCGAAGCCGCAGACCTCAATTCCGCCATTGCCGGCAAGCTCAATATTCTGCTCCTTGCGGCGCGCGAGCGCATGGTCGAAGCCCTTCTCGATGTCATCGATGCGGCAGGCCGCTCGATTTCGCTCGATCGTGGAGATGATGAGAGCAATCTTGCCTTCGCCTCCCGGCTTGCCGATGCCATCCGGCGGCTGCCGGCCGCGAGAATCGACGAGGTCGAGCGCCAGCTGACCGCGCAAGGCCACGGTCTGCCGCTGCGGACCATTGCCGAAGCTCTGAAAAACCCGACAGGCCCGGAAGCCGCCCGCATCGTCGCCTATCTGGAAATCGTTCGCTACAAGGATCGCGATCTCGCCGCCCGCGCCGTTATGCGCTCCTATCGCCAGAACGACGCTTCGCCGATGCGCGCCGAAGCCCGCCCCGAAATCCAGCTGCATGAGGACAACAGGCCGGCTGCCGCGACGCGCCAGCTGGCGGAAAAGGTGCCGGTATTGGTCGCTCCGCTGACCGAGGCTGCAGCGCTCGTGACTGCCGAAGAGCCGCTTATCGCCGAAACTGTCGAGGCTGCCGATCCGGAAACGCCACAGCCTGAAGAAGCCCCGGCCCAGCCTGCCCCGGTGGCGGCAGCGGAAGTCGCCGCGGAAGAATCCCTGCCGCAGGAGATCGAAGCCCAGCAATTATTGTCAACGGATCTGGACAAAATCGAGGATACGCAGGAAGCGGTGGAGCAATCGGCCGTTCAGCCCCGCATAGTGTCCGACAAGGCCGATCCCGTCATTCCCAGGAACTGGGCAGGGATCGTCGCCTCCATGACCGAAGAAGCCTCGGAGATGATCGCCACCCTCATCCGCGAGCAGGACATCGAAACCGTGCTGGAGGATGTTCCCGTCGAGGCGGCGGTGGAAATCGATACGATCCTCGATGACGCCGTCATCAGCGAGGCGACCGGGAGCTTGACCAAGCAGCCGGTGGAACTTGCCGCGCCGGACGTCCGCCAGACCGCAGCGCTCCGCCCGTCGCAGCCGGATATCCCGCCCTTGGTTGTCGAGACCCGCCAGCCGAGGGAAGTCTCCGCCCAAGCGGAAATGATACCGGTCCCGGAGACGATCGAATCCCCCTATGTGCCGCTGGCGGCAAGAATGCCGGAGGGACTTGCCTACACCCAGCTGCCCTATCAGTTCGCCAAGGATATCCTGTCGAACGAAAAGGCAGGCGAAACCCACCACCAGCACCAGCACCATCGCGACGGCGCCCCACAGGATCAGAATCAGGACGAGCAGCAGGCGCAGTCCGGCGGCGAGGATGCCGAGCCCGACGGCGAAGAGACCGACGCAGCACCCGCGCGGAGGACCCCGAGGATGATCGATACCGAACCGGTGGCTCATCAGCCGGCAGGCGCGGCCGCCGATCCGGTCTATGCTCTCTATCAGCGCATGGTCGGCTGGGAATAAAGCAATTCCAGGAAAAGTGTGAAGCGGTTTTCCGTCCGGAATTGCGGAGAAACAAAAGGATAGAGCGGTTCTGCGCTCCATGAAAAGCAGAACTGCTCTTTTTTAAAGCCTGAAAATGAAGAACCCGCCGGATCGCTCCGGCGGGTTCTTCAATTCAAAGGCGGATGCGAGGCTTATTCGCCGCCGCGGTTCTTCAGGGCTGCACCGAGAATGTCGCCGAGCGAAGCGCCGCTGTCGGACGAACCGAACTGGGCAACGGCTTCCTTCTCTTCCGCAATCTCCAGAGCCTTGATGGACAGCATGATCTTGCGGTCCTTCTTGGAGAAGTTGGTGACGCGGGCGTCGAACACCTGGCCGACCGAGAAGCGCTCGGGGCGCTGCTCGTCGCGGTCGCGGGCGAGGTCGGCACGGCGGATGAAGGAAGTGATGTCCTCGTGGTTGACGAGCTTCACTTCGACGCCGCCGTCGTTGACCGCGATGACTTCGCAGGAAACGACTGCATTCTTGCGCAGGTCGCCAGAAGCAGCGGCGTCGCCGATTGCATCCTTGCCGAGCTGCTTGATGCCGAGCGAGATGCGCTCCTTCTCGACATCGACGTCGAGAACGACGGCCTTGACGACGTCACCCTTGTTGAACTCCTCGATGACCTGTTCGCCCGGACGGTTCCAGTCGAGGTCGGAGAGGTGCACCATGCCGTCGACATCGCCGTCGAGGCCGATGAACAGGCCGAATTCGGTCTTGTTCTTGACTTCGCCTTCGACTTCAGTGCCGGCCGGATGGCTGCGGGCGAATGCTGCCCACGGGTTTTCCAGCGTCTGCTTGAGGCCGAGCGAAATACGGCGCTTGGACGGGTCGACTTCGAGAACGACGACTTCGACTTCCTGGCTCGTGGACAGGATCTTGCCGGGGTGAACGTTCTTCTTGGTCCAGGACATTTCCGAGATGTGGATCAGGCCTTCGATGCCCGGCTCCAGCTCGACGAATGCACCGTAGTCGGTAATATTGGTGACGGTACCGGAAATCTTCTTGCCTTCCGGATACTTGGCCTGGATGCCATCCCACGGATCGGACTCGAGCTGCTTCATGCCGAGCGAGATACGATGGGTTTCCTGGTTGATGCGGATGATCTGAACCTTGACCTGCTGGCCGATGTTCAGGATTTCCGACGGATGGTTCACACGGCGCCATGCCATGTCGGTGACGTGCAGCAGGCCGTCGATGCCGCCGAGGTCAACGAACGCACCGTAATCGGTGATGTTCTTGACGACGCCGTCAACAACCTGGCCTTCTTCGAGGTTCTGAACGATTTCAGAACGCTGCTCGGCGCGGGATTCTTCCAGAACCGTACGGCGCGAAACCACGATGTTGCCGCGGCGCTTGTCCATCTTGAGGATTTCGAAGGGCTGCGGGTTGTGCATCAGCGGGGTCACGTCGCGGATCGGACGAATGTCGACCTGAGAACGCGGCAGGAAGGCGATCGCACCGTCGAGGTCGACCGTGAAGCCGCCCTTGACCTGGTTGAAGATCACGCCTTCGACGCGCTCGCCAGCTTCGAACTTGGCTTCGAGCTTGACCCAGCTCTCTTCGCGGCGAGCCTTCTCGCGCGACAGAACGGCTTCGCCAAGCGCGTTTTCGATGCGCTCGACATAAACTTCGACTTCGTCGCCGACCTTCAACAGGCCGTCCTTGGCGCGCGCGCCGAATTCCTTGAGCGCGATGCGGCCTTCAACCTTCAGACCGACGTCGACAACGGCGACGTCCTTCTCGATGCCCGTGACGATGCCCTTGGTGACATAGCCTTCAGCCAGGTCGTTCTTGGCAAAGGACTCTTCGAGAAGAGCCGCGAAATCCTCGCGGGAGGGGGTAGCTACTGACATAAAATCTCCTGCGTGTCCTGAAACGGAAGCGGACACGTATGCGCCGGTTGGTTTGCGTTGAACGGGCCTGAACCCAGTCCGCCCTCTCTTACGAAGGCAATCCGGCGCTTGGACGGAATTTCAGGCTTGCTGTATTAGAAGCGATCCATGCTCAGAGCACGCAAAATCGCTTGAATTTAGGCATTTCGGCTCAAGACCGCATCGATGATCGATTGAGCAGCTTGAAACGCGGCCTCTATACTCATTTCCGACGTATCAAGCAAGTGCGCATCATCAGCTGGTTTCAAAGGGCTGTCGGCCCGTCCCATGTCGCGTTCGTCGCGCCGCTTGACGTCCTCGACGATCGCATCGAAATCCGCCGTCAGGCCTTTGCCGAGGATCTCGTCATAACGGCGTCTTGCGCGGACTTCCGGCGACGCCGTTACATAGAGCTTCACCGGTGCATCCGGGCAGACGACCGTACCGATATCGCGCCCATCGAGCACCGTTCCCGGCGCTTTCGTCGAAAACCGTCGCTGCGCCTCGACCAGCGCCCGGCGCACCGCCGGCATGACGGCAATCTTCGAGGCGGCTTCGCCGATCTCATGTTTGGAAAGTATATCGCGATCCAATCCGGCGAGTTCAACCTCTCTCGCGATCTTTTCCGCCACCGCCTCGTCGTCGAGCGGCAGGCCGGCATCGAGCAGCGCCTTGGCCGTGGCGCGATAGGTCAGGCCGGTATCCAGATGATGGAAGCCGTATTGGTCGGCGATGCGGCGTGAAAGCGTGCCCTTGCCGGCCGCCGCCGGGCCATCGATGGCGATGGTGAAGGTCTCGTTTGTCATACGATCAATCCTGCGGCAGCGCGCCGAAACGGCGAATGTCTTCGCGGACATGCGGCAGCTGGCACATCATTCCGCCACCAGCTCGATCTTCGCTCCAAGGCCGGTCATCAGCTGCATGAATTCGGGAAAGCTGGTCGCGATCATCGCCGCGTCGTCGATCGTCACAGCATGCTCCGAGGCAAGCCCCATGACAAGGAAGCTCATGGCGATGCGATGGTCGAGATGTGTGCTGACCTTGTCGCCGGCAGCGTTGCCGAGGCCCTTGCCGTCTGGCCGGCCGCGCACGACGAGAAAATCCTCGCCTTCGTCGCAGTCGATGCCATTGAGTTTCAGGCCATCGGCGACGGCGGAAAGGCGGTCGGACTCCTTGACGCGCAGTTCCTCCAGCCCCTTCATGATAGTCGCGCCCTCGGCGAAACAGGCGGCGACGGCGAGGATAGGATATTCGTCGATCATTGACGGCGCACGCTCTTCGGGAACGGTGACGCCCTTGAGCTCGGAATGGCGCACACGCAGATCCGCCACGTCCTCGCCGCCGGCAAGACGCGTGTTCAGCACCTCGATATTGGCCCCCATCTCCTGCAGCGTCAGGATCAGCCCGGTGCGGGTCGGGTTCATCAGCACGTTGACGATGGTGATGTCGGAGCCGGGGACAAGCAGCGCCGCAACCAGCGGGAAAGCGGTGGAGGAGGGATCGCCCGGAATGTCGATCACCTGGCCTTTGAGCTTACCGCGGCCTTCGAGCCGGATCGTGCGGACGCCATCCCCGTCCGTCTCGACGGAAAGGGCGGCGCCAAAACCCTGCAGCATCTTTTCGGTATGGTCGCGCGTCATCACGGGCTCGATGACCGTGGTGACACCCGGCGTATTGAGGCCGGCAAGCAGCACGGCCGATTTCACCTGGGCGGATGCCATCGGCACGCGATAACGGATCGGGCTCGGCGTTCCCGGGCCTCTGAGCGTCACCGGCAGCCTGTCGCCCTCGGAGGCGCTAACCTGCACGCCCATTTCGCGCAGCGGATTGAGCACCCGGCCCATCGGCCGTTTCGAAAGCGAGGCGTCGCCGATGAAGGTGGAGCGAAAATCGTAGGTGCCGACAAGACCCATGGTCAGCCGCACGCCGGTGCCGGCATTGCCGAAGTCGAGCGGCGCGTCGGGCGCAAGCAGCGCGCCGTTGCCGGTGCCGTCGATCACCCATTGCGCGCCATCCTTGCGAATTCGGGCGCCCATCGCCTGCATCGCCCGGCCGGTATTGATCACGTCCTCGCCTTCGAGCAGGCCGGTGATCCGCGTTTCGCCAGAGGCGAGCCCGCCGAACATGAAGGAACGATGCGAGATCGACTTGTCGCCCGGAATACGGACGCTGCCCGCAAGACCGGCGGATTTGCGGGCGGTGGCGGGTCTGGGCGCAGAGCCGTGCAGCATGCGTAATCCTTTGCAAACGCAGTCTATTTTTGCCGCAAGACAGGCTTGGCCGGTCGCAATTCCCGTCCGCTTCCGCAGCTGTTGCGGCTCGTTAACATAAACGCGCCGGGCGGTCATCCTTCGGCTTGCCAAAAACCCGGCGCCCGGATCGCAAAGTTTGGCTTTGACATGGGAAGCCACAGCGATTAAGGGGACCGGCTTATAAATTCCGATGGAACGCCGGCTTGAACGGCATCTGCCGAATCTCATATTCGGCTATTCACACGAGGCTTATAGTGGCGAAAGCGGAACTTGGAACCAAGCGTACCGATCCGGAAACCGGCAAGAAGTTTTATGATCTGAACCGGGATCCGATCGTCTCTCCTTATACCGGCAAGTCCTACCCTCTGTCCTTCTTCGAAGAAACCTCGGCGATCGCCGAAGTTGCCGAGGAAGAGGAGGTCGCGGAAGTCGATACTGAAAACACCGAAGTCGAACTGGTTTCGCTGGAAGATGCCGATGACGCCGCCAGCGGTGACGACATCCCCGATATCGGCGATGACGATGTCGAAATCGAAGGCGACGACGACGACGATACCTTCCTTACACCCGACGAAGATGACGATGATGACGACATGAGCGATATCATCGGCGTGACCGGCGACGACGACGAAGTCTGAGACCGCATTTCGGCCCGGCGAGGAAAAAATTCTCCGGGCCAGATTTTTTAGGCTTGCTATCTCCGGAATCCGGAAGTAATAAGCCGCCACTCCGAAGGGTACGCCTTGAGGAGCATCCCAGGACCGGCCATGAGCCGGACCACCTTGATGGGGCTATAGCTCAGCTGGGAGAGCGCTTGCATGGCATGCAAGAGGTCAGCGGTTCGATCCCGCTTAGCTCCACCAGCCTACGCTCTTCGAGCTTCGGCTCGGCAAGCCTGCAGGCTTGACGGTACGAGGGCGAGAAGGAAGCGGAGGCTGCCGCGCCGAAGTTGCGAAGCAACGTAGGCGGGCTATGATCCTTCATGAAGTACGTCTACATTCTCCATAGCACTGAATTTCCGGATCGCTATTATGTTGGCGTGACGAGTGACCTGAAGTCGCGCTTGGCAAAACACAACGCCGGCGAGGTTTCTCCCTCGAAATATCTTCCTTGGTCTCTCAAGACCTATCTCGCTTTCTCCGATGAAGCGCAGGCCTTCGCTTTCGAGAAATATCTTAAGTCGGCTTCAGGCAGAGCATTCGCAAAGAAAAGACTGTAGCCGTCTCGCGTCAAATCGAGCAGGCCGCTTGCGCGCCCCCACATGGCGACGATGGCCGCAGTTCAATCGCGCTTCATCATCGACGGTGCCCTCGCTAGGCTTTTTGCCGTGTCCGTTCCGGGCCGATTTGTCCACAGGCGCCTCAGCCTCTCCGGTCGAACGGAACAAACCGCCCGTCTTCGTAGACCCGCAGATAATCCGAGTGAACGGGCTTAGCGAGCTGCCGCGCTGTGCGTATTGGCCCGCCGGCGACCGGTTCCACGTCTATCGCCACGCGCAGATTGCCGGGGATGCCGAGGGATTCCAGCTGGTCCAGCCTTGCTATCGTATCGTCGCCGGACTCATAAAGTTCACCGACGACATGATGGCCGTTGCCCGGTTCGTTGAACATCATCGGGGCGAACCAGGGACCGGCAATAAGCATCGCATAACATTCCAGAGTCCTGAAAATTCCGAGAAACCTTGCGCGGGAAAGTCCCTGCTCATGCAGAGCGAAACCTCTCTTCAGCGTTCCAAAAACGAATACGTCCTGTGGCATCAGCCTCAGCCCTACGCGTTATCGGCGCGGTGTTTCGATTCGGCCGAGGACGACGGGGCCGTCAATCGCGCTTCATCGCCGGTGGTGCCGTCGCCAGGCTTTTTGCTGCGTCTGTTTCGGGCAATCCTTCCACCCTTTCATTGTCCGCCTGGCTGCGTCGCGCTGTCGGCGATTCCTTGGGGCGACCGCCGGCTTGCGCTTTGCCGCGCTTGCCGGCAGCGTCACCCGGGTCTTCACCTTCTGGCGGGATGGGCTCGAGCTCCATCTCCGGTGGGCGCAGCTTATGTCGGTCTTCGATAGGATCGTTGGATTCCTTCTGCATGATCGGACCTTTCCTCAATGCCGGCGATAATCCCAAGGCGCCAGTGGTTAGCTTTATGGCGCCAATCCTGCTTGCCTTGACCGCAGTCGACTTCTCTACGGCTTGAGAACAACCTTGATGCAGCCGTCCTTCTTGTCGCGGAAAGTCTTGTAGAGATCGGGGCCTTCTTCGAGGGGCGCGCGATGGGTGATGACGAAGGACGGATCGATCTCGTCTTTCTGGATGCGTTCCATCAGCAGCGGCAGGTAATGCTGCACCGGCGTCTGCGCCATTCGGAAGGTCAGGCCGCGGTTGATCGCCGAACCCATCGGGATCTTGTCGAGGAAACCGCCATAGACGCCGACGATCGAAACCGTGCCGAAGTTGCGGCAACAATGGATTGCCTGGCGAAGGACGTGCGGTCGGTCGGTTCCCATGAAGGTGGCGACCTTGATGCGGTCAAGCCGTGAGTCCCAGCTCGCCGAAGGATCGGCTTCGGTGCCGACCGCATCGATGCAAGCGTCGGCGCCGCGCCCATTGGTCAGCTCCATCAGCTTGTCGTAGATATCGTCGTCCATGAAATCGAGCGTGATTGCTCCCGACGCCTCGGCAAGAGCAAGCCGCTCGGGCACGGTATCGATTGCAATGACACGCTCGGCGCCGAGGATGAAGGCCGACTTGATCGCCATTTGTCCGACCGGACCGCAGCCCCAGATCGCGATCGTGTCGCCGGGCTGGATATTGCAGAAATCTGCGGCCATGTACCCCGTCGGAAAGATGTCGGAGAGAAAGAGCACCTGCTCATCCGTCAGTCCGTCCGGCACCTTTATCGGTCCGACATCCGCAAAGGGCACGCGCAGGTACTCCGCCTGGCCTCCACTGTAACCGCCGAGAAGATGCGTGTAGCCGAATAGGCCTGCAGGCGAATTTCCCCACATCTTCTTGACCTTCGACGGATCGGGATTGCTGCGTTCGCATCCGGAATAAAAGCCGCGCTGGCAGAAGAAGCATTCGCCGCAGGAGATGGTAAAGGGCACGACGACCCGGTCGCCGACCTTGAGCTTTTTATTGTCCTTGCCGACTTCGACGACCTCGCCCATGGTCTCATGGCCCATGATGTCGCCGCTATGCATGTCCGGCATCACACCGTTGAAGAGATGAAGATCCGACCCGCAGATCGCGCACGCCGTCACCTTGATGATGGCATCGCGGCCTTCCTGGATTTGAGGATCGGGAACGCTCTCGCATCGGATGTCGTGTTTGCCGTGCCAGGTGAGTGCCTTCATGTCTTCGCCTGCCTTTTTGAACTAACCCGCAATGCCGACACTGCCCTTGCAGCTCTTCGGGTTTGGAACATGCGGTGCACGAAAACGATCTTCATCGTTTCGGCTTCCCGCGAAGACGACCAAACCTTGATCCGCGAAAGTTGTTCCATCGGAAAACGAGCAGATCCATAGTCGCAGGAACAAACCTTCCTCAGGCGTGTTTGCCGGACGAACCGACAAGGACGGGCGTGATATGACTTTCCGGCTTGATCCATATTGCGGCAACGCGCCGGCACCTCAGCTCTTGATGTCGGATTGGAATACCGATCCCTACCTGCTGCTTGCGATAGGCATTTTCGCAGCTTCGACCTGGCTCCCGGCGCGTCGCGCGACAAGAGTGTCCGGCAGTGGTTTTACGCCATCGCTCTTTTCACTGTCGCTTTCGTTTCCCCGCTCTGCGCGCTAGGGGCCAGACCACAATTGATTCGCGCGCCGGGAACAGTTTCGCGCTTTCAAAGTTCTGATGCCTCCAACCAGGAGATCAGAAACCATGAAGAAGATCATCATCGCCTCTCTTGCCGTTTCGCTTGCCGGACCTGTGATGGCTCAGTCCGCCGCCGAAAAGACCGGTGTCAATTCGCTGATGGGAACCGCACCGAAGACCGAGGATTTCGTGCTGGAGGCTGCCACCAGCGACATGTTCGAGATCGAATCCAGCAAGTTGGCACTCGAGCGCGGCGATGCCGCAACCAAGACCTTTGCGCAGCAGATGGTCACAGAACACGAGAAGACCAGCAGGGAGCTCAAGGCGTTGATCTCCGGCGGCAAGGTGAAGGCGGAGCTGCCGAGCGCCATGACCAGCGCGCAACAGGATATGCTGGACAAGCTCAAGGGGCTACAGGGCGACGATTTCATCAAGCAGTACCATTCGGACCAAGAATCCGCCCACGAGGATGCGGTCGACCTCTTCGAACGCTATGGCGAAGGCGGCGACAATGCGGAGTTGAAAGCCTGGGCCGCGAGCACGAAACCCGCGCTTGAACATCACCTGCAGATGGCGGAGGAACTCAACCGCTAAGCTGCTGCGGCTCGGGCCGGGCTGTACCCTTGCAGCTGTGATGCCAGCAAGGGGCGGGATTTCACCGATGTCCGATCGCTGGGTAGCTGGGAACCTTCGTTGTTCCTCAGGGTTAGGCGCCCGAACATTGGAGCCAATACTAATGAATTATCTCTGGTTGTTTGCAGTGGCAGGAGGAGCGGCCCTTCTCGGCATTGCTCTTGCTTTCGGAATGATCAAGCAGGACGGACAGCGGTCCGTCCTCGCCATATCGGGTGCATTTGTCGTTGCCATCGGCGCGCTGGTGCTGGGCCTCTATGTCGCCAGTGCGCCGACGGCTCCGATGCGGGCGTCGGACAGGGAAGGGTCGCAGCAAAAGCTTCCGGCGGCTGCGACGACCGAGAAGGACCTGCCAGGGCAATGACGCCTAAGAAATCGCTGATCGGTAGGTCAAAACGCAGCCATCGGCAGGAGGTGCATCGTGACGGATTTTGCGGATGTCTCGGAGCGTGAGTTCGCCTCGGCTCTGGAGTCGATGACGGATGAAGAGCTTTTCGAACTGATGGCTGATCTGGAGATGCGCAGCGAAGCGTTGAATCGATCCTCGACAGACGAGGTCTTCGCAAAAATCCTTCTCACCGAGAGCGCGATCGAAAGACGGTTTCCCGGCCAGCTGCTGCAGCCGTACAAGGAATGGAAGAACAGGCCCGACCGGTTGACGCCGCAATAGCGCCCGCGTCTTGCAGAAGGCTACTGGACCGCAACCAGTGAGAGCTGACCGAGGTCGGGCCAGCTGCGGCCCGATACTCCCGGAGCATCGTAGGCATCAGCCGCAAACGCTTCCAGGGATGTGCGATTGCGAACGATAACAAGTCCCCGGTGAGAATAGATGAAGTGCTCGCCTTCGAGGATGTGCAGCGCTTCGGTAACGCTGGAGCGGCGCACGCCGAGCATGGTCGCCATATATTCATGCGTCAGCGCGATCTCCTCGCCATCCATACGATCGTGACACATCAATATCCACTTTGCCAATCGAACGTCGATCTTGTGAACGGCATTGGAAAGCGCGGTGTTGGCGACCTGCGCGAAAAAGCCATGCAGAAAGCGCGCAAGCAGTTGGCGGACGGCGGGCTGGTCGGACAGAAACCCTGCCAAAGCCCGTGCTTCCACACGACGTCCCGCGCCGCCGACCTGCATCATCACGTCAAAGGAAAATTTCTCCGCCTCCATCGTTAGAACCGGCGGCGATATGCCATCTCTGCCGACCAAGCCGATTTCGGCTTTCTTGCCTTCAGGCGAAGTCGCCACCATGGAGGCGATGCCGCTTTCCAGGAAGTAATAGTGGCTGACGGGCAGGCCGATGGAGGCGAGTTCGAAATCGCGCGGCAGAGCAAGCGGCTCGAGAATTCTCTCGAAGACCACAATCTGCGGCGTCGTCAGATGGAGCAGGAAGAGATTTTTGCTTTCGAAAGGACGCATCACCTTGCCCTCTTGTGTGGCAAGAGCGGATCGTCTCCCAGCCGTCGGCGCCAAAAATTCAGCCAACGATGGTCGAATTATGGGCCGCAACAGGCCCCATTGCAAGCCGTTTGTCCGTGGTCGTGCACCCCGAACGGGGTATCGGTCGCTCTGTCGCGCTTGCATCGGTTCCTTCACGTCGCGGCGATGTTCGATCGTGACTTTGTACGCAAACGCACTCGCGGAGAAATCGCCGTCGGAGGTGCTAATGTAAGCGATGCTAATCTTGAGGAGCCCATTGGCGTGGATCAATATGCCTTTCCGGGTGAAAATGCTGACGTCTATCGGCATATCGTCGAGAGCGCCTTGGACTATGCTATTTTCACCATGGACATCGACGGCACGGTCGCCACTTGGAGCACGGGTGCGAAAAATCTCTTCGGCTATTCCCCATATGAGATGATCGGCCAGAACAGCGAGTTGATCTTCTCCTTCGAGGATCAACTCGCTGGCGTGCCGCTTAAGGAGAGGCGGGTGGCGCTCGCCGAAGGCCGTGCCGACGACAATCGGTGGCACGTTAGAAAAGACGGCAGCATGTTTTGGGCTTCCGGGCTGATGATGCCGCTTCGCAACGACGCCGGCGGGGTCTATGGCCTCATGAAGGTCGTTCGCGACCGTACACGAACGCTTCAGCAGGACGAAACGTTGCGTTCGAGCCAGGAGCGCCTGCAGCTCATTCTCCAAAGCGCCACCGACTATGCGATCTTCACCTTTGATCGCGACGGACTGATCATCAGCTGGAACACCGGGGCCTGCCGCATTTTCGGCTATGAGGAACGGGATATCCTCGATCGCGACGCAGTATCTTGTTCTTGCCGGAGGACCGCGAAAATGGCGCATTGGAACGCGAAATGAAAACGGCGTTCGAATGCGGTCGTGCAGAGAACGAACGGTTTCACATGCGCAAGGACGGCACGGCGTTCTGGGGCAGCGGCTTGACCATGCCGCTTCGCGCCCATCACAACAGAGCCGGCTACCTGAAGGTGCTGCGCGACGACACCGAACGACACTTTGCCGATGAGCATCAGCAAATCATGATGCGCGAGATCAGCCATCGCGTCAAAAACAGCCTGATGTTGGTCGCGGGCATGCTGGCGATGCAGGCCCGTCTAGCGCAGCATCCGGAAGTGGGCCGGGCGCTCAGCGATGCGGAGGCGCGCGTCGGAACCATTGCCCAAGTGCATGATCAATTGTGGCGCCAGCCGCATATCGAGACGGTGGATCTGGCGGACTTCTTGTCGAACCTCTGTCAACGCCTGCAGCAGTCAGCCTCCCAGCACGCCGTATCCGTCGAGGTGGAGCCGTGCGTCGTCGATGCCGACCGTGCGATCCAGATCGCCCTTCTTGTCAACGAGCTGGTGACGAACGCTTTCAAACACGCCTATCCCGACGGCTCCGGCCCAGTCACCGTCAGGGCGCATAGTACCAATGACGAAATTCTGCTTGAGATCGCCGATGGCGGAAAAGGTCTGCCGCCGGAATTTTCGTCCTTCGAAAATGACGGTAAAAGCCTGGGAATGAGGGTCGTCCGTGGTCTCGTGCAGCAGCTGAAGGCCGAGCTTCAGATCGAGGATCAACGGTCAGGCGCGCGATTTTTAATCCGTCTGCCTCAAAACCCGTAACCGTTTATTTCCAGTGATAAATCGGCTCCTGTACCTGTCGCCGGAATTGTCAAAAACGCACAAAGTCCTTTGCGAATATGGCTATGACTGCCTTTTTGACGCATAAGCTGATCATTGCCACCATCGCAACGGCTGCTGGTATGAGTGCGGGCTCCCTCCCGAAGGAGACGTGCATGCCCGCACCCGATCAGCGTAATGTTCGCAACCTGCTGCTGAAGGCTTTGCCCACCGATGTCTTCGACTTGCTGATGGCCGATGCCGAAGTGGTCCAGCTGCCGGCTAAACATGTCTTGGTCGAATCCGATCAGCCGAACGGACACGTCTGTTTCATGGAGGAGGGTCTGGCGTCGATGGTGGCCACCAGCGCCGAAGACGAAGCTGTCGAGGTCGGACATGTCGGATATGAGGGCCTGGTGGGAGCCCATGTCGTCCTGAAGACGGATACGACGCCGAACCGGACTTTCCTTCAGGTTAGCGGCTCCGGTCTGCTGGTCTCCGTCACCACCTTCAGGCGGATACTGGCGGAGTTTCCGGCGGTCAACGACATGTTCCTCAACTACGTGCATTGTTGTGACATACAGCTTGCCCAATCGGCGCTCGCCAACGGGCGCTACAATATGCACGAGCGGCTCGCGCGCTGGCTGCTGATGTGCCATGACCGTCTGATTGGCAACGATCTGCCGCTCACCCATGAATTCCTGTCGCTTATGCTTGGCGTGCGCCGCTCCGGCGTCACCAACGAGCTGCATGTCATCGAGGGAATGAGGATCATCAAGGCCACCCGCGGCAATGTCAGGGTCATCGATAGAGCGAAGCTGGAAGAGATCGCCGCCGGAAGTTACGGCATACCCGAGCGGGAATATGAACGACTGATCGGCCTGCCGGTTCGGCGATCGGTCAGTCGAAAGGCCTGATCGTTTCGGTGAAAGGCACGATCAGGAGAATGCCGCCCTGTTCGTCGCAAATATGAACTCTTCTGGCGGAAATATCTTTTCCCGAAAGGACCGCCTGGCTCATCAGCGCTCTCGCGTCGCGTATGGCCTCGCGCCTGGCGTCCTCGAGCGTCGCCAGCTCGGTCCCTTCGAAGTCGGCGATCGTCCCTGCAGCGGAAACGATGTTGAAGTAAAATGTTGGCATCGCCCGCCCCATCGTTGCGGAATCAATGCCATAAATTGCGGTTAGTTCCTCAGAAAAATGTCGACGGTCGGCTAAGCTCGAAATAACCGGCGGCGATGAAGGAGGTCCTGCATCACGATTTTCTCGGGCATCAGTGGGAGATCCTTGCGCCCTGACTCGCCCTGAGATCAACCATCGTCGTGCGAAGCTGGAGAAGCTCGTCGATGATACCTTCCCAGCAACTGTCGTCGGCTTTGGCGATAGATATGATGGAGGCGCGGATCGTTTGGAGCAGACGATTGAGCGCCGGGTACCGGTCGATGCCGCCGCTTCCAGCGTCCCTATCGCAGATCTCTTGAAGCTCATCGACGATCTGCCTGACCACAATCTGCCGATCGACGGCATTGAGAGCGGTCGGGTCCGCGGTGACCCATTTGAAATAACCGAGCCTGTCCATCATAGCACATTGGTTTCGCTGATATTGGCGGCCGATCGCACGGACTCCCGACGCGGCGCTTCCGTGGAAACCGGCAAACTTTTGGAATCCAAGTGCATATATCGCATCAGATCGCTGAGTTTACGCTGATCTCGAATGCCGCACTCAAACCAGGAGACAAGTTCCCTGGCAACATGTTGCGCCGCCGGACTGGCAATCCCACATGATTTTTCCTGGCACCAGCCCCGCAAGACAGCCTGCAACATGGCGACGTCAGCAGGCTGCAAAGCCGGCTTCGTAATTCCCGAATGCTGTGTCATCGTGTTCCTCCCCAGGAATGTAAGACGATCCTAAAATTCCGGATTTTCGATTTCAACCGCTCGTGCGGAACCGTACGAATTCGGTTTCCCGTTGGCCTCGCCGCCGGCCGGGGAACCAACACAAGGCGATGCGGTTTGGTGAACCAAATGAAGGTCGCATGGCAGGCATGAATATGCTACGCACGGCGCAGACAGTGACGGCCTGAGGTGCCATCCAAGGGCACAATCGCAGTCAGAACAACCATTGCAGGCGTCCGCTATGAAATCGCTCAGTCCGGTCGCCGGCAAGACGATCGTCATCATCGGGGAGCCAAGCTTCCTGTCGGACGGCGCCAGGGAGGCATTGGTCGCGCATCAAGCCGTGGTCGTCGATCGGCGCGTCGATGCGATTGCGATGCATTGCTTGGATGAAAGCCTGGTATGCGATGCGGCGATCATCGATGTCACCATTTCCGACGAGGCGATGCTTGCAATAAGCGATTGGCTGGAGACGCGACGGATACCCTTCGTCTTCGCTCAGGACCATCGGTCCGAAGCGCGCTCAGCCGGCTTTGTCCTCAGCCATCGTCCCGCCGACATCAACGCGATCGTCGCGGCGTTGTTCGGGCCTGATGCCGGTTACTATCATTAGATCAGTGCGCTTGCGTACGGTTTTCAAAGGGGCGTTGCGCTGACCGTGTCTGCGCTCCATTATGGGTATCTGCATAATCCGAAGCCTTCGTATCGGGAAAGGCGCTATGCTCGATTCCCAGTCTGCTCATTTGAAAGCGCTCGATTCAGCTGACCTCAGTCAGTTGCAGGCGATTTTGAATGCCATCTGTTGCGAGACGGGCAGACCGTTGCGAGCGCCGGAGACTGAGGAGATCGCAGCGTTGCTGATCAGCCTTTATCGTCATGGAGTGGCAGACCAGGACAAATTGCTGTCGGTGGGTCGCTTGGCATCGACACGGAAGCGCCGCCTGTCACCGCAGGTCACTGCCAACTCTGATTGAAAAGACTGTTCAACGCGCAAGATGGCTGCCGATCAGCCGTCGATATTCCTCCTCCGCCGCCCCGTAGGAGCCGTGCGCCTCTTCGATCAATCCGCGCCGGTTGAGGATGACGATCTGCCTTCGGGTGGACCGGATCAGACCTTTGCCTTCGAGCAGATGCAGCGCAACCGTCACGCCGGCGCGGCGGACACCAAGCATCACCGCGAGAAATTCATGGGTCAGCGATATCGTCATGCCGTCCGTCCGGTCATGGACCATCAGCAGCCACCGCGCGAGCCGCTCCTCGAGTTTGGCATGACCATTAGCAAGCACGGTCGATGTCGTCTGCGCCAGCAGCGCCTGGACATAGGCCAGAAGCAGACTGCGCAAGGCGCGGCTCTCCTCCATGGCGGCATAAAGAATGGCTGCCGGCAATTTGAACCCGTGGCCTGAGATCTGCATGAATGTCCGGTTGGCGGATTGATCACCGCCAAGGATCACGGCGGCGCCGGTCATGCCCTCCCTGCCGACGATGCCCACTTCGATGTCGCGCCCGCCTGGAAACCGCGCGACGATCGATGCTAGTCCCGATTCGAGAATATACACGTCGCCGACCGGCGTATCTTCCATCTCGAGGATCAAAGGCACGTCAAGATCGACAGGCTCCAGATGGGGCACAAGAAGTTCACGCTCCTGCGGCCCCATGGCGCGCAGAAGTTCATTTCGAAAATTCAATTGTTCATCGTCCATGGCTTGATCCGCGCATCGATCGTCGATCGCTGCTGCAGCGAACCTAACCATATAGAATCGTTGAGCAATAGTTTGTGCACTAACGTACAGACCGCAGTGCTTCGCCTTTCTGGTTTTGAAAATCGCCCGGACTGAAAAAGACAATGGCCTGGCCGGCGACAAAGGCCCTGCAGGCGCGGCCGCACGGCAGGAATGGTGCTGTTATAGCAAGCGTGAGCTTTTTCGCGCGTCACGGCCGCGAACCAGGCTCAGAGCTGGCGCCGGCCTCGCCGCCGCCAGTATCCTCCGCGAGCATGGCGATGACAGCACGACCATCTCGCGCGGCGAATATCATCCGGTCATTTACGGCTGACGAATTTGTTGAATCGGCTTGTCCCATCCTCGGTCTTGTCCTGATAAAGAAAGGCAAGTTCGTTTTCATCGAAAATGGCGAAGAATTCGTCCCAGGAGATCTTTTCCAGGTTCTCTTCCGGCTCTCCGAAGTCTATCCGCAATATGCCGCCTTGCTTGGCGCCCTTGACGCGGGAGGGTTGTCCTTTACGGGCTTCCACCCATTTGCGAATGGCAGAATGATCGGTCGTCGTATTTGCGGTCGTCATGGAAACCTCCGTTCGATGTCGGCCCCACACACTCGCTCGGGGCACGGCGCCGAACCGATCGCGCGAGGGAAAGTTCCAGCCGATAGCGCGCTCGATCAATGACATGGAGGGCAACGGCACGGTCGTCGTGACCGACATGCAGGAGCAAAGAAACGCGCTCGTAACAGGACCGTGCGATAGCGCACGATCCCTGAATTTTGGCCTGAATAGTTTATTGTATCAACTCCGCATATTAGGGGTTGGGCCATGAACATTGCAGGGACGACTTCCATTCTTCTGATGGAGGATGAGATTATCATCGCGATGGATGTGGAGGACACGCTTCATCGCGCCGGCTTCGACCGGATAGAGACAGTGTCGTCTTGTAGAGCCGCTGAAGAGTGGCTGACGGCCAACGATCCCGATCTGGTGGTGATGGATGTCGAACTGAAAGACGGGATCGCCGGAGCGATCGCCAGATCTTTGCGCGACCGCCATATCCCATTTATCGTTTACACGGGCGCCCAGCAGAAGGTGCACCCGGATGCTGCAGCATTTTCCGAGGGCGTGTGGTTGGAAAAACCATGCGAGCCGGCGGCATTGTTGACGGAAATCAGGCGCTGCATACGTCAGGGGCCGACATCGATCGTGGTCGATGGCTGCACGCAAGGCAGGAATACGCGGTAAGATCATCTGTCGGGAACATTGCACTTGCCCCGCGGTTTGAGGAGCAGGGAAGGGGCGGATGAACCAGAAGACGGACCGTCGAGCTTCGTAATCTACATCGTAGCCGTGATGTTGGTCGGGCTTTTGATCGTTTTCGGTGCAATCATCTCATTTGAGGCAGGCGGCGAGGTGATGAGCCGGCGCCGGTCTCGACGGAAGCGAGGTCCTGATGGACAAGCCAGAAAAAGATCCGATTCAGGCAACCCGCCCCACTGCCAAACAGCAGCGAAACAGCCTGAAAGGCGGGCGGATCGCCGTCATCCTGATCGTGACCGTGGCCGCCATCGCCTTCCTGCTTTACGTCACCATCCTCGTCTACGGTCTGGCGCATAGGATGTGAACGAAGCCGTAGCCTGCCACATCGGCTTGCTACCGTGCAGCTCCAAGGATTGAGCTCGGAACCTTTGATAGCGGCGCAGGTTTGCGGTCTTTGACAAACAAAGGACGAGTTCGATGCCCAATGCCGCCGACATATTGATTGACACGCTGATCGAATGGGACGTCAAGCTCGTCTTCGGCCTTCCGGGAGATGGCATCAACGGTATTATGGAGGCGCTGCGCAAGCGCCAGGACCGGATCCGGTTCATCCAGGTTCGGCATGAGGAATCGGCCGCCTTCATGGCGAGCGCCTACGCCAAGTTCACCGGAAAGCTCGGCGTCTGTCTCGCAACGTCCGGACCCGGCGGCACGCATCTGCTGACGGGCCTCTACGATGCCAAGCTCGACCAGATGCCGGTGCTTGCCATCACCGGAACGCAGTATCACGACCTGATCGAGACCTTTACCCAGCAGGACGTCGACCTGACCCGCGTGTTCGACAATGTCGCGATCTATAATGCGCACGTCAGTGACGCATCGCACATGGAAAACGTCGCCAGCCTTGCCTGCCGCTCGGCGCTCTCACGCCGCGGCGTGGCACATCTCTCCATCGCCAATGACGTTCAGGAGATGGACGCGAAATTGCGCTCGAAACGAAACCGTCCCAAACATGTGCCGAACCGCTATTTCCGGGGCCGCCAAATCCCCGAGGAAATCGAGCTCGATCGTGCGGCCCAGATACTCAATGATGCCCGCAAGGTGGCGATCCTCGCCGGCCGGGGCGCCGTCGGCGCCCAGGTGGAATTACGCGAGATTGCCGACCTGCTCGCGGCGCCGGTGGCCAAAGCCCTGCTCGGCAAGACCGCTCTCGCCGACGACGATCCCTTGACGACCGGCGGCATCGGAATTCTCGGCACCAGCCCGTCGCAGCAGATCATGGAGCAATGCGACGCGGTGCTGATCGTCGGTTCCTCCTTTCCCTATATCGAATATTACCCGCGGCCCGAAGGCGCCCGCGGCGTGCAGATCGACAGCGATCCTCAGCGCATTGGCCTGCGCTTCCCCGTCGATGCCGGTCTCGTGGGCGAGGCGCGGGAAACGCTGCGGCTGCTGAAGCCCAGGCTGAACAGCAAAACGGATCGGTCATTTCTGGAGCAGGCGCAAACGGCGATGTCCGACTGGCGCCGAAAGATGGAGATGATGGAGACGGACCTGAGCGCTCCCTTGAAGCCACAGGCCGTGGTGCGAGCCTTCGGCAGGCGTATCGCGGCCGACGGCGTGTTGGTGGCCGATTCCGGCCAAAACACCGAACTCGCAGCGCGCCACATCGACCTCGGCCCGGCAAACCAGTTCGCCGTCTCCGGCGCGCTCGCTTCGATGGCCTCCGGCCTGCCTTATGCGATTGCGGCGGGCGCTGCCGATCCGAAACGGCCAATCTATGCGGTCATCGGCGATGGCGGATTCGGCATGCAGCTCGGTGAGTTCTCGACCGCCGTTCGGATGGCTCTGCCGTTGAAAATTCTGGTGATCTGCAACGGCATGCTCAACCAGATTGCCTGGGAGCAGATGATGTTCCTCGGCAACCCGCAATTTGCCTGCGAGCTGGCGCCGATCGATTTTGCCAAGGCGGCAGAGGCAATGGGAGGCCACGGCTTCACGATCAGCAGCTTCGATCAGATCGAGCCGACTTTGGAGGAAGCTTTTTCCATGGCCGGTCCTGTGGTCATTCAAGCCCTGGTGGATCAATACGAGCCGATGATGCCGCCGAAGATGCCGAAAAACTACGCCAAAAATTTCCGCGAGGCGCTTGCCGATACGCCGGGTCATGAGGCGATCGAGGCAAATGTGTCGCGTTCGCCGCTGCGCGAAATGATGGCCGCCGGAGAGCAGGAAAAGGAGCTATCTGAAAACTCGACCGATTTGCCGGGCACTCCTTGAACGATCGAAGGAGGTGCGACGAACAGCTTGTCTTCAGCTGGTGGCGACTTTCGCGCCGCAGCTCATCGCCTGCGCCGGTTCTTATCGTCCGCTCCAGTAGGTCCGGTCTCGCTCTCGCCTCGGCATCCGGCATGTTCAGGCCGCCGAATATCTCGCGGGATCCCGTCGACGGCATCCGGAACATGGTCGGTCGCCGAGCTCGCTAATGCTTCGAAAAAAGCGCGGTTTGCCCGTTGTTCGTCATCTTCCATATAGTTGCCTTGGCGAGGTTTTCGCACGATTCCACTAAATGCGTCTTTGCCGGTTTAGGCCAGGTTCCGCGATTGGGCCGCTTTACGCCAGCGGCGTGTTGGTTCCCCGACGCCGCATTTTTTGTTCGATTTCGTCCAGTACCTCTTCGGGCGTCACCTGCTCTTTCAGTTCCTCGAGCTCCTCTCTCGTCTCGATTTCGACGCCGAGTTTCTCGGCGATGGCCGAAACCAGTGTCAACACCTCCGTCGCCTCATGCTCTGCCAGAAGACAGATCTGCAAGTTGAGATCGGCGCGCTTGTCGTCGGCCTCCGCCATACGGTTTTGGCTGATCAGCACGAATGTCGAGATGAAAATCGCTTCGACAGACGCGACCATCGCCAGAATGACGAATGACGGGTCGAAGGCGGGTATAAGCGGAAGCAGGCCGGTATTGACGACGATCCAGAGCGTGACGACCAGCAGGTGCAGGTAGACGAACATCATCGATCCCGCAAAACGGGTAATGGCATCGGCCGCCCGCTCCTGCCGGCTCGATTGCCGCGCCTCTTGCTCCCGCCGCTTCAGCAGAGCCTCGATGTTGCGGTCGAGACGTCTGGATATCGTGCTCTGCTGCTGCTCGGATCTCGGTGCCGACATTGAATGCTTCCATGTTTAAGCAAATCCAACCTCTGTGAAGGCGGAGAGTTTCGCGTTTGACCAGCGCCGCTCATTTCATCGACGAACAGGCAATCCCCGAGCCTGGCTCCCGCCGCTTTCGCGGGCGCTCTGAAATGATCGGATCAGTTCGATCGCCCGCTTGCCGATGCCGGGAAGCGCCAGCAGTTCGTCGTCGGTCATCGAAGACAATTTACTGACACGCTTTATGCCGCTGGACAGAAGCGCCTTGACGATCCAGACAGGGATTTTGCTGCGGGCGAGCATATCGCTCGAGGCTGCCCGCGGCTTCGACGTCTTCCCTGCTGGTCGAGAGGCCATGTCCATCCCGCAGATGATTTGCGACCGCCAAAACCGGCGAGAGGCTCGGCGGTTCCAGCCGATTCACCGATGACTGCAAAGATTTTGTCCGGCCGTGCCGACGCCGCCGCTTCATGCGTGCCGATAGATGTCGTCGATAATTGCAGCGACCTCGACAAGCCGTTCGCAGGACGGATCATAAGCCTGACCACTGGCGAGCCGGGCCGCCCAGTCCGCCGCCGCCCGGCCGCCCCAGTCGTCGGGAGGCCGAACAAGTTCTTCGGTCGATGTCCCGCGGAAGCGACAGGCCGCAAAGTCATAGAACGACCCGCCGACATTCCTGAAAGATGCACCCCCGGATGTTCCGAAAAAGTCGGCGCCGATGACCGCATCGCATCCTGCCTGCAGCCGCCAGGAGCAGGCGAGGCGGATAACCGCGCCATTTGCCAACGTCAGAGTGGCGATGGCGAAATCTTCGACATCCCCCGCTGCGCTGATCGGCTCGCCGCCTTTCATTAGTGTACTCGTGACGTCGGTGACCTGCGGAAAGTCGAGGCACCAGAGCGCCATGTCGATGAGGTGGACGCCGAGGTCGATGACGCATCCTCCACCCGACAGCGACTTGTCGTAAAACCAGGATTTGTCGGGGCCAAACGCATTGTGGAAGACCAGATCGGCGGCGAAGACAGTGCCGAGCTCGCCATTTCTGATCAGATCGCGAATGCGCTGCATGCCTTGCGTATAACGATAGGAGAGATCGACGCCCAACAGCCTGTCGGCTAATCTGGCGGCGGCCACGACCGCTTCCGCCTCCGCCGCGGATCGGCCGAGCGGTTTCTGGCAAAATACGGCAACACCGGCCTGCAGCGCCCGGATCGACTGCTCGGCGTGCAGAGCACTCGGCGTGGCGATGACGACGCCGTCGAGGTCGAGCGACAGGAGCGCATCGAGACCGCCGACGATTTCCGCATCGGGCGCAAGGCGCAGGGCTTCTGTTATCATTTCCTCGCAGGGATCGGCGATGGCAACGGCTTCGGCCATCCGCGTGCGAAGAATTGCCTCCATTCGGTTCCTGCCGATCCAGCCGATACCGAGGAAGCCGAGTCTCACGGGCTTGACCCGCGTCTGCAGGGAGCGATCTACCATCCTGTTCATCAGCACGTCACCATCGCCTTGAGGAAACCATCTGGCCTGTCCCGGGTGGCGTCGAGCGCTTCGCCCAGGCCTTCCAGCGGATAGACATGGGTATAGAGCGATGACGGATCGAGCCTGCCGGAAACGACCGCTTCGATCGCCTCGCGCATGCCACTGATATAAATCAGGGGATCGCGTTCGTGAGCATTGATGACGTCGAGGCCACGCCAGTTCCAGAGCTGCATATTGACTTGCCTCGGACCGTCCTGATGGTATCCGGCCACCACCAGCCGGCCGCGCTCGGCAGTCAGTTCGCCGGCCAGGTCGAGCGGCCACTGCTTGCCGACCGCCTCTATGACGCGGTGGCAGAAAGCACCGTCGGTCGACTCTCTTACAGCTTCGATGATCCGCCAGTGGTCGTCCATCGCCAGCGTCTCGGCGGCGCCCATGCGCTTGGCGATTTCGAGGGAAAACGGACGGCGCGAGACGGCGATGACGCGCGCGCCGGCGCCGCTAACAAGCTGCGTCAGCAAGGCGCCGAGAAATCCGATCCCGATGATGGCGACGGTCTGGCCCGCCTCGATGCGGCTGCGCCGGAATATGTTCATCGCGCAGCCGAGCGGCTCGCCAGGGAAAGGCTGGCCGTCGAGCGCCGGCGGCAGCGGCACGACCATGTCGGCATCCGCGATGTCGTGGGTGGCGTAGGCATGATATGAGAGCGCAGCGACCCGGTCTCCTGGATTGAGGCCAGACACCCCGTCGCCCAGCGCATCGATCCTGCCCCAGCCCTCGTGACCGAGACCGCCCGGCTCAGTCGGAAAGGTCATCCATTCCGGGCCGGCCCAAGGGCCAAGATTGGAAGCGCACACGCCCGAGCCTTCGAGCCTGATCCTGACCTGGCCCGGTCCCGGCTGGGGAAGAGGTCTCTCTTCGACGGACACTTCTCCGGGGCCGGTGATGATCGCCGCCCGGATTGCTCCCTCGGCCGCTCTTGCCAACATGTTCATGAATTGCTCCTTCGTTTGGCATGGCCGGTCTGCTTGCCGGCAGACGCCGGTGGCCGCTTCTCAATCTTCGAGGAATATTTCGCTCATGGATTGGCCGCCGAACCAGCGACGCCGCCAGATGTTCCGGATGATGTCAAAGAACATGTCAAAGAAGATGACATTGAAGCCGGAACAATCTTCGCCGCGCTTGGTTCGGCAGGTCATCTTCAACTTGAGCGGACGGAAATCAGATGGCGATGATCCTTGTAACCGGCGGCTGCGGCTTCATCGGAAGGCATGTCGTCGAGGAACTTCTCGACAACGGCTATGAGGTGCGGGTCCTCGATGCGTTGATCGATCAGGTTCACGGCGATGCTGAAACGGCGCTGCCCGAGGCTGCCGAAATAATGCGCGGCGACGTCAGGGATAAGACTGCGGTCGAACGGGCTTTGTTGGGTGCCGATGGCGTCATCCATCTCGCTGCGGAGGTCGGCGTCGGACAGTCGATGTACGAGATCGCCCGATATGTCGGCGGCAATGATCTCGGCACGGCGGTCCTTCTGGAGGCGATGATCGGTCGCCGGCCCAAACGCGTTGTCGTCGCCTCGTCCATGAGTGTCTATGGCGAGGGCCGCTATGAAACCGCCGACGGTGCGCAGCTCGATCTGGTCAGGCGACGCGGCGACCAGATCAAGGCCGGCCAATGGAACCTGCGCGGCGCTGACGGCAAAGTCCTGAGGCCGGTTGCAACGGATGAAGAAAAGCCCGTCGATCTCGCCTCGATCTATGCGCTGACCAAATATGCGCAGGAAAAACAGGTCCTGATTTTTGGCGAAGCCTATGGCGTCGAGGCGGTGGCGCTCCGTCTCTTCAACGTATTCGGTGCCGGCCAGGCTTTGTCCAACCCCTATACCGGCGTCTTGGCAAACTTCGCCTCCAGGCTCGCCAATGGCCAGCCGCCGATGATCTTCGAAGATGGCGAGCAGCGGCGGGATTTCGTGCATGTGCGCGACGTGGCGCGCGCCTTCCGCCTCGCGCTCGAAAAACCCAATGCGCCGGGACATGTCATCAATATCGGCAGCGGCCAGGCCTATACGATCACCGAGGTCGCAACGCTTCTCGCCGATGCGATGGGCGTGCCGGAAATACGGCCCGAGATCATGAACAAGGCCCGCTCCGGCGATATCCGCAACTGTTTTGCCGACATCGCAAAGGCGCGCGAACTGCTCGGCTTCGAGCCGCGCTTCAAGCTGGAAAACGCGCTCGGACCTTTCGCCGATTGGGTGAGACATGCCGGAGCGATCGATCGCGGCGCAGAGATGAAACGGCAGTTGGAGGAAAGAGGGCTGGTATCATGACAAAATCCGCATTGTCGGCCGGAACCGGCGCGTCCTCGAGATCCTATGGCTTCGTCGAGTGGTTTCGCCCGGGCGAATACGAGCGGACGTCGCAGACGATCGCAGATGTCGGTATAAGCGGCGCCAGCTATTTGCGCACGCATCTGTCATGGGCCGAATACCTCGCTCCGGGTGGCGAAGCGTGGTTTGATTGGCTCATCCCGAAGCTTGGGCGCGAGATTGATCTTCTGCCCTGCATTCACTACACGCCGCCGTCCTTATCCCGGACAGGACGGTCTTCCGGCGCACCGGCCGATCTCAAATCCTATGCCGACTTCGTCGACCACGTGCTCAGCCGATACGGTCGGTATTTCAGTCACATCGAATTGTGGAACGAGCCCAACAACCTGCTCGACTGGGACTGGCGCGAAGACAAGGACTTTCTGCTGTTTTGCGAGATGGTCGGCGCCGCCGCCTATTGGGCCAAACATCGCGGCTGGCGGCCGGTGCTCGGCGGACCATGCCCCTTTGATCCCTATTGGCTCAACCTGATGGGCGAGCGCGGCGTGCTCGGCGTCGTCGATGCCGTCGGCTTCCACGGGTTCCCCGGCACATGGGACAGTGAGGAAGGCACCTGGGGCGGCTGGGACATGCATCTCGGCGAGATGCGGAAAATTATCGGCCGCTTCAACGACAAGGCCGAGATCTGGATCACCGAAACCGGTTATTCGACCTGGCGCAACGACGAGATGGAACAGGCACGGCGTTTCGTAAAGGCCCTGAGCGTGCCGGCCGACCGGATGTATTGGTATTCCTGGCGGGATGTGCCGCCGGATGTGCCGGTGCAGGAAGGCCTCTGGTTCGACCCCCGGCATTACCATCTCGGTGCCGTCACCCATGAGAACCAGCCGAAGCTGCTCGCGCGCCTGCTGATGGAAGGCGGCGTCGAACGGCTCGAGCAGGTCGCCCGGCTCGCTACCCCCAACGTCGCCAAGGGAGCCGCCCCGATCGTCATCACCGGAGGCTGCGGCTTCATCGGCTCCAACCTTGCCGACAGCTACCTTCAGGACGGTGAAGACGTTGTCGTGCTCGACAATCTCGGCCGGCCGGGCGTCGATCAGAATCTCGGCTGGCTGACCGAAAGACATGGCTCAAACGTACATCCCGTCCTTGCCGACGTGCGCGACGCGAGAAGCATCGAAGCAGCCTTTGCCGACGCCAAGGCGGTCTTTCACTTCGCCGCCCAGACCGCGGTCACGACGAGCCTCATCCATCCGATCGACGACTTCGAGGCCAATGCGCGCGGCACGATCAACGTGCTGGAATCGGTGCGCAAGGCCGGCCGCCAGGCTCCATTGATCTTTGCCAGCACCAACAAAGTCTATGGCGGGCTCGATGACATTGCCATGCGTGAGGCCGAGGATCGCTACCTGCCGGTCGACGCGACCATCCGGTCATACGGGATCGGCGAAGACAGGCCGCTCGATTTCTGCACCCCCTATGGCTGCTCGAAAGGCGTGGCCGACCAGTATGTGCTGGATTATGCAAAATCCTTTGGCATCCCGACGGCTGTGCTGCGCATGAGCTGCATCTATGGCCCACGCCAGTTCGGAACCGAGGACCAGGGCTGGGTGGCGCATTTCCTGATCCGGGCGCTCGCTGGCGAACCTATCTCGATCTACGGTGACGGCAAGCAGGTCCGGGATATTCTGCATGTCGCGGATGCGATTGCCGCCTATCGCGGCGTCCTCGATGGCATTGACGGGATCAAGGGCCGCGTCTTCAACCTCGGAGGCGGTCCGGCGAATGCCGTCAGCGTGCTCGCAGTCCTGCGCGAGATCGGCAGGCTGATTGGGCGCCCGGTCGAAGCTTCCTTCGACGACTGGCGAGCCGGCGACCAGTATTTCTTCGTCGCAGACACCCGCGCGCTCCAGCACACGCTTGGCTGGAGCGCGCGTGTCGGCTGGGAAAGCGGACTGCAGCACCTGGCGGAGTGGCTCATCGAAAACCGTTTCGGCGGCCGGCCGATCCCGCGCCGCGATCGAAAGGTCTCCGCATGATTCGTCGACGAAACCGGATATTGATGACCCTCGATGCGGTTGGCGGCGTCTGGCGTTATACGATGGATCTCGCCGCCGGGTTTCGGTGCCAGGGGATGGAAATCGTCTTTGCAGGCCTCGGACCCGCACCGTCGGCAACGCAGACCGCAGAGGCGAAAGCGCTGGGACAGCTGGTGTGGCTCGATGCCCCTCTCGACTGGATGGCGGCGAGCAGCGCCGAAATATCAGCCGCGCCCGCCGAAATCTCTCGGATCGCCAGAGACTATCGCGTCGATCTGCTGCATCTCAACCTGCCGTCGCAGGCCGCCGGCATCGATACGCCGCTGCCCGTTGTCGCGGTTTCCCATTCCTGCGTCGTCACGTGGTTTGCCGCGGTGCGCGGGACGCCGGTGCCGCCGGACTGGGTCTGGCAGCGCGAGGCAAACCGTGAGGGCTTCGACCGCGCCGATGCGGTGCTGTCGCCGAGCATGAGCCATGCGAATGCGCTGCAGGCCGTCTATGGTCCTGTATCCCGGCTGAAGGTGGTCCACAACGCCAGCCGCGTCGGATCCAACCAGCGTCCAAAGAAGATCTTTGTCTTCGCGGCCGGTCGCTGGTGGGACGAGGGAAAGAACGGGGCTGTGCTCGACAGGGCGGCAGCGGTGATGCCTCTGCCCGTCGTCATGGCAGGTTCTTGCTCAGGTCCCAACGGACAGCGACTGCAGCTCAATGACGCCGACGATCGCGGACCGCTGTCCTATCCGAAGACCATCGCCCTGATGCAGCGCGCGCAAATCGTCGTATCGCCATCCGTTTACGAGCCTTTCGGCCTGACCGCCCTGGAGGCGGCGCGATGCGGCGCGGCTCTGGTGCTGTCCGATATCCCGACCTATCGCGAGTTATGGCACGGATGCGCGCTGTTCTTCGATCCGAATGATCCCCGGTCCCTGGCAGCAGTGTGCATGCGCCTCAGCGAAGACGAGCAATTGCGCGGCGAACTCGTGGTGCGATCGCTGGAGCGCTCGCGAGCCTTCAGTTTGGAACGGCAGGCGGCAGCGGTGCTCGAAACCTATGCGCAGCTGCTGAACGACAAATTTACCCCGGTAGCGGCGGAGCAATCATGAAATTCCTGTTTTACACCCATTCGCTGGTTTCCGACTGGAACCATGGCAACGCCCACTTCCTGCGCGGCATCATGCGCGAGCTGACCCGCCGGCATCACGACGCGCTGGCGCTCGAACCCGAGGAATCCTGGAGCCGCAGCAACCTGCTCAGCGATCAAGGGCCGAGGGCGGTCGAGAAATTTCACGAACTGTTCCCGCAGCTCCGTTCGCAAATTTACGGACCGCATTTCGATCACGAAGCGGCGATCGCCGAGGCCGACGTCGTTGTCGTCCACGAATGGACGGAACCGGCGCTGGTGGAACGGATCGGCCGAGCCCGGCGCAGCGGCGCCGATTTCACCCTGTTGTTCCACGACACACATCACCGGGCCGTGTCGGCAAAAGGCGATATCGCCGGACTGACGCTTGAAGATTATGACGGCGTGCTCGCCTTCGGCGAGACGCTACGGCAGCGCTATCTGCAGGCCGGTTGGGGCAGATCGGTCTTTACCTGGCATGAGGCGGCCGACGACGCGTTGTTTTATCCGAGGCCGGAAATCGAAAAGACCGGCGATCTCATCTGGATCGGCAATTGGGGCGATGACGAGCGCTCCACCGAGTTGATGGAATTCCTCGTCCACCCCGCGCATGAGCTCGGGCTGACGACGACCGTTCGCGGTGTGCGCTACCCTCAACAGGCGCTCGATGCTCTCGAAGATGCAGGCATCGCCTATGGCGGCTGGATCGCCAATGCAGAGGCGCCGCTCGCTTTCGCCGGCCACAAAGTGACCGTGCATATCCCGCGACGCCCCTATGTCGAAAACCTGCCCGGCATTCCAACGATCCGTGTCTTCGAAGCGTTGGCCTGCGGCATCCCGCTGATCTCAGCCCCCTGGCACGATGCCGAAGCGCTTTTCAGGCCGGGCAGGGATTATCTCGTTGCCAAAAATGGCCGAGAGATGACGCGCCTGCTGCGCGAAGTGATGGCGGACGATGCTCTCGCGGCTGCGCTGGTCACATCCGGCCTCGAGACGATCCGCGCGCGGCACACCTGCCGGCATCGCGTCGATGAACTCTTCTCGATTCTGGAGCAATGCGGCACGGCGGGCGTCGTCGGGCAGCTGCCAGCCAAGGAGGCTGCCGAATGAAAATCGCCTTTTACGGATCAAGCCTGGTTTCAGCCTATTGGAACGGTGCCGCCACTTATTATCGCGGCCTGGTGCGCGCTCTGGCGCAGAAGGGCTATGACATCACCTTCTACGAGCCCGACGTCTACGACCGGCAGAAAAACCGCGATATCGATCCGCCGGAATGGTGCAAGGTCGTCGTCTACCAAGGCACAATCGAGGCGCTGAAGGAGGTGACGGCGGCTGCGGCCGAGGCCGATATCGTCGTCAAAGCCAGCGGCGTCGGTTTCGAGGACGATCTCCTGCTGCAGGAAGTTCTTCGCCACGCCAGACAACGGGCTCTGAAAATCTTTTGGGATGTGGATGCGCCGGCAACGCTCTCAGAGCTGCGGCAGAGCCCCGAGCACCCGCTTCGCAAATCCTTGAGCCGGATAGACCTCATCCTCACCTATGGCGGCGGCAATCCCGTGGTCGACGCCTATCGCAGCCTCGGTGCAGCCGACTGCGTGCCGATCTATAACGCGCTCGATCCTGAAACCCATCATCCGGTGCAGGAAGAGGCGCGGTTCACCGCAGATCTTGCCTTTCTCGGCAACCGTCTGCCCGATCGTGAAGCGCGGGTCGAGCAATTTTTCCTCGAACCGGCTGCACGCCTGCCGCAGCAAAAGTTTCTGCTCGGCGGGTCCGGCTGGAGTGACAAAGCGTTGTCGTCGAACATCGTTCACATCGGGCATGTCCCGACCCGCGACCACAACGCTTTCAACGCGACGCCGAAAGCGGTGCTCAATATCTCGCGTGCAAGCATGGCGGAAAATGGCTTTTCGCCGGCAACCCGCGTTTTCGAAGCGGCCGGCGCAGGCGCCTGCCTGATCACCGACTATTGGCAGGGCATCGACCTGTTTCTCAAGCCCGGCGACGAAATCCTTGTGGCGCGCGACGGCCAGGATGTCGCCGATCTTTTGGCCGGTCTGACATGGCAGCAGGCCAGGGCGATCGGACAGCGGGCGCTGAGACGCGTGCTTGCCGAACATACCTATAGCAATCGCGCCGAGACCGCCAATGCCATCTTCCGCGCCCGGGCCACGCGAGCGGAGGCTGCCGAATGACCAGTCCGCTCGATATCGTCATCCTCGGCCTCTCCTTGTCGTCGTCCTGGGGCAATGGTCACGCAACGACCTATCGCGCCCTCATCGGCGGCTTGCACGCTGAGGGGCACCGGGTGCTGTTCCTGGAGCGCGACGTGCCCTGGTATGCAGCGCATCGAGATCTTCCGGATCCCGACTTCTGCCAGCTCGTCCACTACAGCGACATCGATGAGATGATCGAAAACCATGCCGATCGGATCAAGGCGGCGGAAGCCGTGATCATAGGGTCATATGTCCCATCCGGCGTCACCGTTATCGACAGGATCGCCGCCCTTAAGCCACGACGGCTGTGCTTTTACGACATCGACACCCCGGTCACACTGGCGAAACTCGACCGTGGCGACGAGGAATATCTGGCGCGCCGACAGCTTGCGACCTTCGACGCCTGCTTCTCGTTTTCGGGCGGAGAGGTGTTGGCGCGGCTCGAACGTCGATACGGCGCGCGCAAGGCGATCGCTCTCTACTGCTCCGTCGATGCGAGCCGATATCAGGCAACGGGCGAGCCGTTCCGCTGGGATTTCGGCTATCTCGGCACCTACAGTTCCGACCGGCAGCCAACGCTGGAGCGGCTGCTGGTCGAGCCTGCCAGGCAGCTGCCGCATCTGAGCTTCGTGGTTGCCGGTCCTCAATACCCCGACAATATCGACTGGCCGGCAAACGTCGAGCGGATCGAGCACCTGCCTCCTGCCGATCATCCGAGCTTCTACAGCCGGCAGCGTTTTACGCTCAACGTCACGCGAAGCGACATGATTGCCGCGGGCTGGTCACCCAGCGTGCGGCTGTTCGAGGCCGCTGCCTGCGGCACGCCGATCATCAGCGACGACTGGCCCGGGCTGGAAGAACTCTTTGCCGACGGTCAGGCAATCATCATCGCCAAAGGATCGGATCATGTGATCGACGCCCTGACGAAAATCTCTCCCGACGGGCGTCGTGCGCTGGCATCGGCCGCCAGGGCGACGGTGCTTGAGCGCCATACCGGCGAGGTGCGGGCTCGTGAACTCGCCGCCGCCTTGCGAGAACTGCCAGAAGAAGGGGTGAACGACAGCGCCCCCGAACCTCAATCCATTTCAGCCTAGGAGACGCATGATGCTGCAAAGGACGCGAAACGGAAGAGTGAAGACTGTGCTTGTCGCCGGAGGAGCCGGTTTCGTCGGCTCGCATTTATGCGATGCGCTGCTTGCCCGCGGCGATCGGGTAATCTGTGTCGACAGCTATATCACCGGATCTGAGGACAATATCCGGCCGCTGATCAACCATCCGAAGTTCCGTCTGATCGAAAAGGACATCTGCCATCTGGATAGAATCGACGAGCCTTTAGACCAGATCTACAATCTCGCCTGTGCGGCATCGCCCCCACAGTATCAGGCAGACCCGGTGCATACGATGATGACCTGTGTTGCCGGCACCGGCAATCTGCTTTCGCTGGCCGAACGGCACCGCGCCTCGTTTCTGCAGGCGTCGACGAGCGAGGTCTACGGCGATCCCGTCCAGCATCCGCAGACGGAGGACTACCGCGGCAATGTCAGCTGCATAGGCCCGCGCGCCTGCTACGACGAGGGCAAGCGGGCGGCGGAAGCACTTTGCTTCGATATGCTGCGGACCGGCAAAGTGGACGCACGTGTCGCCCGCATCTTCAACACCTATGGGCCGCGTATGCAGCCGAGCGACGGGCGGATCATCTCCAATCTGCTGGTACAAGCCATATCAGGCGCGCCGCTGACGATTTACGGAAGCGGCGACCAGACGCGCTCCTTCTGCTTCGTCAGCGATCTCGTTGCAGGTCTGCTGGCGCTGATGGATGTCGATCCCAATCCGGGCGTCCCGGTCAATCTCGGCAATCCCGGCGAATTCACGATCAACCAGCTGGTCGACATGGTGCTGGCCATGATGCCGTCGACATCGGTCGTCGTCCACAGGCCGCTGCCGCAAGACGACCCGCAGCGCAGACGGCCCGACATTTCGCGGGCAAAAGACCTTCTCGGCTGGCAGCCGACGATCCCGCTTGCCGAAGGTCTGCGCCTGACCGCCGATTGGTTCATCGCCGCGGCCCGTCCTGACGGAGGCTTCGATGGCGCGAAGGTCACGCGGCGCTCGAACTGGAGGCAAGGTGCAAAAGCCGGACGCACTGCGATCGGCGTCTGACATGTGAGCGATGAACGACGAAGGAGAGCCAGATGGATGCAGCACAGCCGACAAGAGATCAGGACCTGCAAAAGCGGATTCAGGAACTCGGGCCGTGGTTTCAGAATTTGAACATCGGCGGCCACATGACAGCGGCCGATCATTTCCTCGGAGACTATCCCACCTTCAAGTGGAAAGGGTTTCAGCATGTGCTGCCGGCCGATCTCAGCGGCCTCAGCGTGCTCGACGTCGGCTGCAACGCCGGCTTCTATGCCCTTGAGATGAAACGCCGCAACGCCGCCCGTGTCGTCGGCATCGATTCCGACCCGCGCTACCTGGCGCAGGCCCGCTTCGCGGCGGAACAAGCGGGAGCGGACATCCAATTCCGGCAGATGTCGGTCTATGACGTCGCCCAACTGGGTGAAAAATTCGATCTGGTGATCTTCATGGGCGTGCTCTATCACCTGCGCCACCCCCTGCTGGCGCTGGATCTTCTCTATGAACACGCTGTCGGCGACATGATGCTGTTCCAGTGCCTCCAGCGCGGCGACGAGCGCATTCCCGACCTCAAGGAAGATTACGACTTTTCAGAATGGAGCATCTTCGACCAGCCGGAATATCCGAAGCTTTTCTTTGTCGAGGAACGTTATGCGTCCGATCCGACAAACTGGTTCATTCCCAACCAGGCGGCGGTCGAGGCGATGCTGCGCAGCGCCGGCTTTCGAATCGACGATCATCCGGAACGCGAGGTCTATCTGTGCCGACGAGGCCAACGCCATTATGCGGTTGAGGAGCCGCCCCGGATGGCCGCGCCTTGAAAGGCTCGTTTCGTCGGGCCACAGCTGCGGGAAGCATTGGATTTCAATAAGGCGGAAAGCCTGCCGCAGCATGCGGTGCACGGGCTTCAACCGGCCGCTTGCTCAGCCGTAGCCGAATATCGAAGTGGTTGAGGGTGCCGGGCAGGTCGTCGACTGTCAGAGACGGCTGAAGCAGCGTGATATCTGCCTGCGACAACAGCGCACCGATGGCGAAGCTTGCAATCGCCGGTACGAGATTGTGGGCTGGACAAATGGCAACACCAGCGCTGAAAGGTACGAATCCGACTGTCGGCAAGGTGTCGTTGGGCCCCCAGATACTTGGTTCCATCCGGTTTGCATAAGCCAGCTCGGGATCACGGTGAAAGAAGGGCGCGAAGATGATGACGCCCGTGCCGCGCGCCACGGTCCTGTCGCCTTTGATCTCCTCGGTCAGCTCTCTGAGGATGACGGGTGTCGTCGGCCAGAGGCGCAGAGCCTCGAGCAGGCAACTGCGCGTGAAGGGACGATCAAGTTCGGGATCTTTAACTTCGTCAACGGCTTTGGCCCAGTAGCTCGGATGGCAGGCAAGCAGCGCAAGCGTCCGGAAAACGGCAATTCCAGCAGCGTCGAAGGCAAACAGCCATTGGGCCACCTGACTTTCTAAATCGAAATCGCTGCCTTTCGGCAGCCGACCAATCAGGCTGCCCTCCTCCGGCTGGCGCAGATATTGACCCAGCTGCTGCTGAAACTGCCGAAGCTTGCGCCGATCGATGGAAGCTGCAAAAGCCCAATTCGCCCGACTTCGAAGGTCGTTCAAGGTCTTCGTCAAAGTGACGTCGTTGCGCGCGCGATCGCCGAGTACGGTCCGGCGAACAATCCGGAACCAGGCTTGCGAGAACGCAGACCAATCGAGTTCGTTCGGCCGGTCGGCACCAATGCCGTCCAAAATCTCCGGGAGTTCGGAATCGACGATCGTCTTGAAGCGGGCCGAAGAGGGATGCAACCGGTCCGCGCTTGCCAAAGCATGTTCATGAATCGGCCGAAGCTCGGCCCGCCGCGAGGCATCTGAGATCAGCACGTTTTTCGGTTCGAAATGCGCAAGAGCGGCGCGCTTCTCCCAGGTTGCCGTGGCAAATGGCTGGGGCGAACAGTGGAGCACCGTGGAGACGTCGGCAGGGTCAAGGATAAGCAGCTGCGGCCGGAACGGTATAGACAAGAGGAGGGGTGCCCGGCCATATTTTTTCACCAGCCGCTGCATCTGCCTGACGGCGCTGATATCCAGACCCTGCCGCTGTGCCAGGCGTTCCATGATCGGGCGGCGAATGATGACGCCTTTGGCCGCCGTCGGAACCATGACAGCCGCAACCACGCGCAATGTGTCGATCCAGCTGGCGCGATTTATACGGGCGAAGCCGGCGGGTCTTGCGTTGGAAAAGACGGCCTGGCTGCGAGAGTTCATGATCCCAAAGCCCCTTGCTGCATGGAATATCCGATCGGCTTTATTTCCGAACCAGGACAACGGCCGATTGTTCCGGCCTGAACCACGATCCCCGATAGACGCATACCGCTTGGAGGCAGCGGAACAGAAGCTGGCTCGCTTGCGTTGTTTCGAGCGCATAGATGCGTGGAGGCCCCATGCCTGACGAACCTGCCGCAACCGCACCTGACCTCGAACCGCGAAAGGGCAGCCCGAGCCCTCGTCTCGACGAGAGCGAGTTCAAGAAGCGTTTCCTGAGCCAGTTCAAGGATCGGGCGTACGAGACTTTGGAACATGAACTCGGCAAAGTCGCCGCGGCTGCATGGGATGCTTACGCCAATTCGCGAAAGAGCCCGATAACCAGGAAGGCTGGACCGGGCTTTGCCGATCCCGACTATGATCTCGCCACCGATTGGCTTGCGGCGAGAGACGAAATCCGCGCTGCGCAAGCGCGCTTCGAGGATGAGAGCGCGCCATTGCGCGTCCTCCTCATCAATGGTTCGTCGCGAAGCGAACATAGCTGTCCGGGCGAGCTTTCCAAAAGTTTTCGGATGGTCGAAATCGCCAAGGAGGTGTTTGCCGCCGCCGGCGTGATCGTCACCGTCCTCGACCTCAGTCGCATCGCTTCCGAATACGGCCGACAGATTCATCCGTGCAAGGCGTGCTTCTCGACATCGGCCGCACTCTGTCATTGGCCGTGCTCCTGCTATCCGAATTACTCTCTCGGACAGATCCACGATTTGATGAACGATATCTATCCGATGTGGGTCGAGGCCCATGGCATCATGATCGTCAGCCCGGTGAACTGGTACCAGACGCCCTCGCCGCTGAAACTGATGATCGACCGGCTCGTCTGCGCCGACGGCGGCAATCCGGACCCGACAAGCACGCATGGCAAACATGCCAAGGAGGCCAAGGAGCTTGAGATGCAGGGATGGGACTATACACGCCATCTTTCCGGCCGCCTTTTTTCGGTCGTCGTTCACGGTGATACCGAAGGGGTCGAGAATGTCCGGCGCAGCGTCTCCAACTGGCTGACGTCGATGGACCTCATCCCGGCCGGAGCATTGGCCGAGGTCGAACGTTACATCGTTTATTGGGAGCCCTACGCCACTAGCCACAATGCTTTTGAAAGAGACAAAGCCTTTCAGGAGGAGGTGCGCAATGCCGCCCGAACGCTTTTGGAGGGCATCACGTTACGCCGCAACGGCAAGATGGTGGCGGCCGGAAGACGATTGAAGCAGCCGCGTGAGAAGTAGACGGGATTGCCGATCTCGTCTGGATCGACGCGTCAGGGTAATCTACTCCTTGCCTGAACCTGGTTCAGCCATTTTGGCATGCTGATGAGCAAGAATGCTTGCCGGCGTCACATTGGCGACGGCCGCCTGCAGTTTATTCTTCCAGCCGCTGACGATATCCCCTTCACCGTCCATCATGGCATCGAAGCCGATCTTGGCGACGTCAGCCGGATCATCCTTCTTGGCCTGCCCGACGGAGGTATCCATGAGATCGGCGCGCTCGAAAAATTCAGTATCGGTCGCGCCGGGCATCAGGCAGCTGACGGTCACGCCAGTCTCTTTCAATTCCTCGCGCAGGGCGAAGGAGAAGCTGTTGATGAAGGCCTTCGTTGCATTGTAGACGGCCTGGTAGGAGCCGGGCATGAAGCCGGCGATGGAGCCGGTCAGCAGAATGCGACCCTCGCCGCGGCTGCGCATCAGGTTGCCGACCTGCTGGACGAGATAGATGGTGCCGACGATGTTCGTATCGACGACTTTTCGCGCTTCCGCAAAATCCTGGTCGAGGAAACCCTTGCCGAGGCCGCGCCCGGCATTGGCCATCAGCAAATCGACCGAACGCCCGGAAGCTTCGATGGCTTCCATCAGCCGGTCGACGCCGTCTTCGGTGGAGAGGTCGGTTTCGATCGCCTGGACCGACGTGCCAAACTCCTTCAGGCTCGCCGCTGCCTGCTGGATGCGTGTCTCGTCGGCGGCGATAATCAGATCATAGCCTTCCTGCGCCGCGCATTTGGCAAGTTCATAGCCAATGCCCGTCGAGGCGCCGGTGATCACCGCGAGACCTTTTCCAAGTTCATTCCTATCCATGTTTTGTCTCCTAGAGTTCGGAAAAAGCTGAAGCCACCGAACCTGAAAAGAGAGGATATGTTCCGGCGGGCGGCGTCTCGGCGTGCGGTGCGGGAGCCTCGGCGGATGCGCCATGTGGCTCCCGACGTTCAGCCTCACAAAGGACGGCTGTGTGATGATTGCTGATTGGCGGCGACGGAAACAGAAGCGCGATTAGTCGATGAGTTGGTTCCCCAGCAGCGACTGCAGGGTCTCGCGGGCGCGGCTGACGCGGCTTTTCAAGGTGCCAACCCGGCAGCCGCAGATCTTGGCGGCATCTTCATAGCTCGTTCCGGCCGCCACCAGCGTTAGCGCACGGCGTCTGTCGTCGGAGAGGCGGGTCAGCGCCTGTTGCAGCTCGCGCTCGCGAAGCGCCCATTCCTGGCTCGGGGCAATTGCGACTTGCTCCATCGTCACGTCCATTCCGACCGGCTCACGCTGCCGCCGGCGATAGTTGCTGCAGAACGTATTTCGAAGGATTGTGAAGAGCCAGGATTTGAGAGAAGTGCCGGGATGGTAAAGATGAATTGAATTGAACGCTTTCAGCAGCGTTTCCTGCACGAGATCATCGATGTCGTCCTCACTGCGCAGGAATCTCCGGGCAAAGGCGCGCAACGCCGGTGTCAGTTCGACAATCTCCAGCTCGATCGAGGATGTTTCTTCGCAATGTGACGCAGGACGTGGTGAAGATAGAGACGTCATTTTTCTCTCCTGGGATTGAAAGGAAAGTCCCGAACATCCTAATCGTTGCCGTGCGGTATCGGACAAACATGTCGTTTCGCTCATCGGCGGACCTCTCCCCAAGCGACGGAAACACAACGATGCCGGGAGGCTGTGGCGGACCGCGCGCACTAGCGTTGCCGGAAGGGATTTTCGCGGCGCGATTCGACTTTAGAACGGCAATCCGGCCGGATCGTTCCTGTGCGATGTCGCACAGTATTGATAACCTTCGCATTATCCGCCGTGCATCAGAGAGCTGCGTTCGAATCCGGTGAAAAATGGCGGCAGGCCGGGAACAACAGGTGTTGGCAACTGTTGGAACTGTCGGCGGCGACAGGCCAGCGATAGACGATTGTCTTCCTGCCTCAGTGTTAAATGAGTTCAAATATGAGCGTAATCAGTTTCAACAAACTTCGCGACGCCCGCGAAAGGCCCGACGCTCAGTTCGTCCGAATGGACGAACACGGGCGGGCAATCTATCTGTTCGCCCTCGAATACAAGATGGGCCTCTCGACTTGGTCTGCCAAAATCTGGGCCTATTCATTCGAAGATGCCGAGATGCGCGTGAAGGCAATGCGCGAAAGCCTTACGGTCTGCGGCCAGCTTCATGCGTCGATACGCGCTTAGCCGGCCTAAGAGGCTTGACTTGCGAGTGATCTGAAGTCGCGCCTGGCAAAACACAAGGCTGGGGCTCTCAAACATCGAAAATGTCTTGCCGTTCAAGTCCGCCTCCAATCCCCTTCCGATCGCCTTTGCCATTTCCTCAATAGGACGATGTATGCTTGTTGCCGCAATCTCAGCGATTCGGCTCCAGGACCTTCAGCCAATGACCAGAGCAAGACGCCGCCGCATCATCCGGACCCGACGAACCCTGACCGGGCTTGCCCTCGTCGGCTCGATTTCGTTTCTGGCCGGCATGACCGATGCGACCGGTCTTCTGCTGACCGGCGATTTCGTCTCCTTCATGACGGGGAACACGACGCGGGCGGCACTGGCCTTGAGCGACGGCAATCTTTATCACGCCGCGGTGCTGATCTCCGCCATCGTCGTTTTCGTGCTCGGCAATGCGGCAGGCATCGTCATCTCTCATGTCTCGCAACGCCGCATTTTCGTGGTGCTTGGCTGCGTCGGGCTGGTTCTGGCGCTCGCCTCGATGATGACGGTGCAGAACATGCTCTTCGCACGGTTCTACATGATCGTTTTTTCCATGGGCATGGTGAATGCTGCCGTCGAACACATCGAAGGCCTGCCGATCGGGCTGACCTACGTGACCGGCGCCCTGTCGCGTTTCGGCCGCGGCATCGGCCGCTGGATCATCGGCGATCGTCGTGTCGAATGGACGATCCAGATCGTGCCCTGGGGCGGTATGGTGCTCGGCGCGATCGCCGGGGCCGTCCTGACACGGCTGACAGGCGCCCATGCGCTGTGGCTGGTCTCCCTCTTCGCCATGGTGCTTGCGCTTGCCGCCATGCTCATCCCGCGGCCGCTTCAGCGCCGCTTCAACCAGAAGATCGCACCGAGCGGATCGGCCATCACGCGCGCGAAATAAAACCGTCGCATTCCTGTCACCGTCGAATCGGATAGGAAGGACCGCCGTCCATCCTCAAGGAGTGGGTCTTGTTCCTGATTTCGAAGCTTGTCTGGATTTTCGCTCAGCCGCTGTCGCTGGCATTCTTCCTCGTCTTCCTTGCCCTGCTTGCCGGCCTTCTGCGCTGGCGTATCTTAAATATCCTCGGCGCAGCTGGTTCGGCCCTCATCCTCTTCGTCACGCTCTACACCACGGCCGGCAACCTGCTGATGCAGGGTCTCGAGCAGCGGTTTGCAAAGCCCGCCGTCGATCCCGATAGCCTGCAATGCATGATCGTGCTCGGCGGCGCCTTCGAAAACGAGGTGAACACGGCGCGCCACGGCATAGAATTCAATGGTGGAGCCGACCGCTTCATCGAAGCCCTGCGGCTCGCGCAGAAATTTCCGCAGTCGCGCATTCTGGTATCGGGCGGCGACGGCTCCATCTCCGGCATCTATGAAGGCGATGCGGCGGCATCCGAGCGTTTCTTCCCGCTCTTCGGCGTCGGCAGGGATCGCCTGATCGAGGAGAGGCAATCGCGCACGACCTTCGAAAACGCGGTCAACACCAAGGAATTCCTGGCAAGCCAGGGCCTTTCCAATTGCCTGCTGATCACCTCGGGTTTTCACATGCCGCGGTCCGTTGGCATCTTCCGCAAGCTCGGCATCGATATTGTGCCCTGGCCGACCGATTATCGCACCGACGGCCAGGTGAGCCTTGGGTTGGATTTTACCCAGCCGAACCTCAATGCGCAGAACATGGCGACGGCGATCCGCGAATGGTACGGCCTGGTCGGCTATTATCTCGCCGGCCGCACGTCGGAGCTTTATCCGCAATAGAGCGCCGCGCGTCCGATAGGACGCGCAAAGGACGCTCTATCACTTTGAATCAGTGTATAATCCCGAAAGATTTTCGGGATTATACACTGAGAGCTACTTCTTCGAGATGGTGACGAATTTCGTGCCGCGGACGCGGGCCGTCACGATGCAGGGATCACCTTCGGTGCGGTCGCAGAAGCGCGGATGCATCTTCATCGCCAGGACCATGTTGCCGAAGCGCTGGACGAAATCGTAGCCATAGATCTGTGCCGTCGCGATCATGAAATAACCGCCTTCGGCAACCTGCAGGTAGAAATTATAGGTGCAGCCGTCGTCATTGCATTGCGGCCCCTTCTGCCCGTCGCAGGTCAGCTGGCCCTCGTTGACCACCGCGTCGATCAGGCCGTCATTGTTGATGTCCTGCCGGATGATGAAACCGTCGGCAAACTCGGCCGTCTTGCACTGCTCCTGGAAATGTTTCTTCTCGTAGATCTCAGGGTCGGAGATCAGTGATTGCTGACTGAGGGCGACAGCCGGCATGGCAAGCAGCAGGACGATATTCAGAACGGCGAGCACCAGCGTTTTCACGGCTTTCCTCTTTGGATAAAGGCTCCTAATGCGTGTCGCCCAAAAGTATGCAGCGGTTTTGGGACAGCGACATGCATCAAATCAAAGACTTCAGCTTTATGGCCGCGCCGCCTTGCGCCGCCCTTGCCGCCGTGATTGATTCCCGAGAACAGGATGATTTTAGGCCTAGTTGGCCTAAAATCTGAATCCTGTTCTCAATTCAAGAGTGAGAGCATGATGTCGTCCGAAAACCGCTCACACTTTTCGGCATCATGCTCTGAACTTCCGCCGGTTCCGGGGCTCGCATGTCTCTGCTCGTCTATCTCGATTATGCCGGTATTGCGCTGTTTGCCGCAACAGGCGCACTTGCCGCCTCGCGCAAGCAACTGGACCTGATCGGTTTTTTGTTTTTCGCCATGGTGACGGGAACCGGCGGCGGCACCGTGCGCGATATCGTGCTCGGCCGCGTGCCGGTCTTCTGGGTGCTGAACCCCGCCTATATCCTCGTCTGCTGCATCGTGGGCGTCATCGTTTTCTTCACCGCCCACCTGCTGGAATCGCGCTATCGGCTGCTGATCTGGCTGGATGCGATCGGCCTTGCCGCCTATTGCGTGATCGGCGCTGCCAAGGGCCTCGCCGCCACCGGTTCGCCGACAATTGCGATCGTCACCGGCACGCTGACGGCGACCTTCGGCGGCATCCTGCGCGATCTGATGGCAAACGAGCCTTCGGTGCTGTTGAGGCCGGAAATCTACGTGACCGCAGCCCTCATCGGCGCCAGCGTGTTCACACTCGCCAATGCGCTTGGAATGCAGCTCTATCTGGCGTCTGCCTGCGGCGTCGTGGCCGCCTTTGCGGTGCGCGGTGGAGCCCTGTGGTTTGGCTGGACCTTCCCGACCTACAGGCACAAGCCCGGCCGGCATCCCGACGATGTCATGTGAAGCCTAATGCATGTCGCCCAAAAGTGCGCAGCGGTTTTGGGACAACGACATGCATAAAAATAAAGATCTAAAGGGCGTCGCATGAGGCCGATTCGGTGCGACGCGCTAAAGCATGTCGCGCAAAAGTGTGAAGCGGTTTTGCGACAACGACATGCGTAAAAACAAAGATCTAAAGCGAAAGGAGCGAATCTGAAAGATCGCGACGCGCTTTAGAGGCGTCGTCAGCTCTGCTTCGCCCGCAGGCGGATCACCACGTCGACATGGGCGATCTCCATGCCTTCGGGCGGTTCCGGCAGATTGGCGATCGTCAGGTTGCTGACGGGAATGTCGAGCACCTCGTTCTCGCCTTCGACGAAGAAGTGGTGATGATCGGAAACATTGGTGTCGAAATAGGTCTTGGCGCTCTCGACGGCGAGAACGCGGATGAGACCGGCTTCCGTGAACTGGTGCAGCGTGTTGTAGACGGTTGCCAAGGACACCGGCACGCTGGCGGCAACCGCCTCCTCGTGCAGTTCCTCGACGGTCAAATGCCGGTCGCCCTTGGCAAACAGGAGGTCGCCGAGCGCGACGCGCTGGCGGGTGGGGCGCAGGCCTGCACCGCGCAGCCTTACCTCTATTGCGATCGGGAGTGCACCCGTCATCAAAACCAACTCCGGTTATTCTGGCATAAAGCAATCATGTTTCTTTAAGCGGTATAACTTTTGCATCGGAGCCTTTCAATAGTTCAATGGGGACGGGAGCCTGATAAACGCGGCAAAAACGGGCTTTTGACGCAATTAGGTCTGGTCCCAGCCCTAGCCTTCCTGTATGCGACCACCAAATAATGGCGCAAGCCTGGTCCGGGGCGATGAATGAAGCTGCCTTGCTTGTGCTTCATTTTCTGACGAACTTGGACTACACGTTCACATCCATCGGCTTGACGCGGGGGGAAGAAGAAACTTTATGACGACCAGACAGTCCAGCTTCTCGTATGAAGAACTCATCGCTTGCGCACATGGCGAGCTGTTCGGCCCAGGCAATGCGCAGCTGCCCTTGCCGCCCATGCTGATGGTTCACCGCATCACGGACATTTCCGAAACGGGCGGCACCTTCGATAAGGGCTACCTCAGGGCGGAATACGACGTACGCCCGGACGACTGGTATTTTCCCTGCCATTTCGAAGGCAATCCGATCATGCCGGGCTGCCTCGGTCTCGACGGCATGTGGCAGCTGACCGGTTTCTTTCTGGGTTGGCTCGGCGAAGAAGGCCGCGGCATGGCGCTTTCGACCGGCGAAGTAAAATTCAAGGGCATGGTCCGGCCGCAGACGAAGCTGATCGAATATGGCATCGACTTCAAGCGTGTCATGCGCGGCCGTCTGGTCCTCGGCACCGCCGACGGCTGGCTAAAGGCGGACGGCGAGACCATATATCAGGCGGCCGACCTTCGCGTCGGTCTATCGAAAGACAAGACGGCCTGAAACCGCATTTCGAGCGGCTGACGAAAACAACAAAGGTTTGATCAGATGAGACGGGTAGTTGTCACAGGTCTGGGTGTCGTGTCCTCGATCGGAAACGACGCGGCCGAAGTCACCGAATCCTTGCGGCAGGCAAAGTCGGGTATCTCCTTTTCGAGCGATTTCGCCGAACATGGATTCAAGTGCCAGGTCTGGGGCAGTCCCAAGCTCGGTTCGGCGGAACTTGCCGAACTGGTCGACCGCCGCGCCATGCGTTTCCTGTCGCAGGGCGGCGCCTGGAACCATGTCGCCATGAAGCAGGCGATTGCCGATTCCGGTCTCGAGGACAAGGATATCGGCAACAACGAGCGCACCGGTATCATCATGGGCTCCGGCGGCCCGTCCACCCGCACCTTGATCGAAGCTGCCGAGATCACCGTGAAGAACAACAGCCCGAAGCGCATCGGCCCCTTTGCCGTGCCGAAGGCGATGTCCTCGACTGCATCGGCCACGCTCGCCACCTGGTTCAAGATCCACGGCGTCAATTATTCGATCTCGTCGGCCTGCTCGACGTCGGCGCATTGCATCGGCAACGCCGCCGAGATGATCCAGTGGGGCAAGCAGGACGTGATGTTCGCCGGCGGCCACGAGGATCTCGACTGGACGATGTCCAACCTCTTCGACGCCATGGGCGCCATGTCCTCCAAATATAACGACACGCCGGACAGCGCCTCGCGCGCCTATGACGTCAACCGCGATGGTTTCGTCATTGCCGGCGGCGCCGGCGTGCTAGTGCTCGAGGAGCTGGAACGCGCCAAGGCCCGCGGTGCCAAGATCTATGCCGAAATCGTCGGCTACGGCGCAACCTCTGATGGATACGACATGGTCGCCCCGTCGGGCGAAGGCGCTATCCGCTGCATGCGCCAGGCGCTCGCCACCGTCAAAGGCGATGTCGACTACGTCAACACCCACGGCACCTCGACGCCGGTCGGCGACAGCAAGGAAATCGGCGCCATCCGCGAAGTATTCGGCTCGAAGATCCCGCATATCCAGTCGACCAAGTCGCTGACCGGCCATTCGCTTGGCGCTGCCGGCGTGCAGGAATCGATCTATTCCCTGCTGATGATGCAGCAAGGCTTCATCGGCGAAAGCGCCCATATCACCGAGCTCGATCCCGAATTCGAAGGTGTCCCGATCGTGCGCAAGCGTATCGACGACGCGAAAATCGACATTGCCCTCTCCAATTCCTTCGGCTTCGGCGGCACCAACGCTACGCTCGTCTTCCAGCGCTATAACGGATAATAATAATATGACGGGAATCATGCAGGGTAAGCGCGGGCTCGTCATGGGCGTCGCCAACAACCACTCGATCGCCTGGGGAATATCAAAAGCTCTCGCCGCACAGGGTGCGGAACTCGCCTTCACCTATCAGGGCGATGCGCTCGGCAAGCGCGTCAGGCCGCTTGCCGCCGAGGTCAGCTCGGATTTCGTCCTGCCCTGCGACGTCGAGGACCTCGCCTCGGTCGATGCCGTGGTCGACGCGATAAGCGAGCGCTGGGGCAAGCTCGATTTCATCGTCCATGCCATCGGTTTTTCCGACAAGAACGAGTTGAAGGGTCTCTACGCCGATACGACGCGTGAGAATTTCAGCCGCACCATGGTCATTTCCTGTTTCTCCTTCACCGAGATCGCCAAGCGCTGCGCTCCGTTGATGGAAGATGGTGGTGCGATGCTGACGCTGACCTATAATGGCTCGACGCGCGTCATCCCGAATTACAACGTCATGGGCGTTGCCAAGGCAGCGCTCGAGGCTTCGGTGCGCTATCTCGCCGCCGATTACGGCCCGCGCGGCATCCGCGTCAATGCCATTTCCGCCGGTCCGATCCGCACGCTTGCCGGCGCCGGCATCTCCGATGCGCGCGCGATCCTCTCCTGGAACCAGCGCAATTCGCCGCTGCGCAAGACCGTGACCATCGATCAGGTCGGCAGCTCGGCTCTCTACCTGCTCTCCGACCTTTCCTCCGGCGTCACCGGCGAAATCCACTTCGTCGACGCCGGCTTCAACGTCACGTCCATGCCGACGCTGGAAACGCTGCGCAAAGCGGACATCGAGTAAACGCTACCCGTTTTGAAACTCAAAGGCCGTGCGCAGATGATGCGCACGGCCTTTTTGTTGTTCGATGATGGGATCAGCGTCGAAGCCGCGTAGGCTTATTTCTTCGCCCACAGCACCTTGAACCGGGCGTTGCGGCAGGTTTCGCCGCTTTCCCTGAAATTCGCCGCCAGAACCGGCTCGTAAGGCAGGCCGCGATTGGCGACGAGCATCAGGCGACCGCCGCCGCGAAGGGCGGATGCGGCAGTCTTGATAATTGCCTGGCCGAGCGCCGGCTCGGCCGCGTGCCCCTCATGGAAGGGCGGGTTCATGATGACGAGATCGTATTTATCTTTGACCGGCTCACCCGCCAGATCGTGCCAGAAGAAGCGCACAGGCGCGTTCGGGCAGTTCTTAGCCAGATTATCCCTGGCAGCCTCCAGAGCCGCGTGATCGGCCTCGTAGAGGTCGAGGCGCGTCAGTCCACGCGACTTCCGCGCCATCTCGACGGAGAGATAGCCCCATCCGGCACCGAAATCCGCAACGTCGCCGGTGAAATCCTCAGGCAGGCGCGAGGCGAGCAGCTCTGATCCGGCATCGATGCGGTCATGCGAGAACATGCCGGCGGTTGCATTGAAACGGCCGTCGACGCGCACCGGCGCCTTTGCCAGCTTGGAAATAATCTCGTCTGCATCCGCCGGCCGGCCAAACCAGAAGGCGACGCCGTGATATTTCGGCATATGGTCGACGGCGAGATTGAAACCTTCCATCCGCTTGCGCAGCGGCTGGATGCCGTCTTCCTTGGCGCCGGCAACGACGATCAGGCCGCCGAGCCGCGTACGGGCGATAGCAGCGGCAAGATTGGCCTCGTTCTCACCCTTGTGCTTGGTGCAGAGCACCAGAGCCGCATCGTAGTCCTCGCCGTCTATCTCGGGCTTCGCTTCGATCCGCTGGGCCAGCAACTGCCGATAGAGCGGCCGAAAGCCCTGGACGGCGCTGAGCGAGGCGGCAAAGCCTTCCGGCAGCGCAAAGCCTGCCTCGGCGCCGAGGAAGAGCACGCGCTCGCCCTCGCCGGGCGCCGCGACTGTGCCGCTGGCAAAGGGATGGAACAGGGTCTTCAGCGTCTCGCTGCTCATGGTCTCGTCTCGTCTTCTCATACGAAAAAGGGCGCGGAAGCATTCCCGCGCCCGGTAGCAAATTTGGAAGGCGGCTTATTCGGCCGCTTCTTCCTTCTTCTTCTCGTTCGGGATTTCCTGGCCGGTGGCCTGGTCGACGACCTTCATCGACAGGCGAACCTTGCCGCGTTCGTCGAAGCCGAGCAGCTTGACCCAGACCTTGTCGCCTTCCTTGACGACGTCCTGCGTCTTGGCAACACGCTCGGAAGCGAGCTGCGAGATGTGGACGAGGCCGTCACGGGCGCCGAAGAAGTTGACGAAGGCGCCGAAGTCGGCGGTCTTGACGACCGTGCCTTCGTAGACCTGGCCGATCTCAGGCTCGGCGACGATCGAGTGGATCCACTTGCGGGCCGCTTCGATCTCCTTGCCGGAGGACGAAGCGATCTTGACGGTGCCGTCATCCTCGATGTTGATCTTCGCGCCGGTCTTTTCGACGATTTCGCGAATGACCTTGCCGCCGGAGCCGATGACTTCACGGATCTTGTCGACCGGGATGTTCATGACTTCGATGCGCGGAGCGAATTCGCCGAGCTGGCCGCGGCTTTCGGTGATCGCCTTGGACATTTCACCGAGAATGTGGACGCGACCGCCTTGGGCCTGGCCAAGGGCGACCTTCATGATCTCTTCGGTGATACCAGTGATCTTGATGTCCATCTGCAGCGAGGTGATGCCGTCGGCGGTACCGGCGACCTTGAAGTCCATATCGCCGAGGTGGTCTTCGTCGCCGAGAATGTCGGAAAGGACAGCGAAGCGATCGCCTTCCAGGATCAGACCCATGGCGATACCGGCCACCGGCTTTGCCAGCGGAACGCCGGCGTCCATCAGAGCGAGCGAGGTACCGCAGACGGTCGCCATCGAGGACGAGCCATTCGACTCGGTGATCTCGGAGACGACGCGTAGCGTGTAGGGGAACTGCTCAGGCGTCGGCAGCATCGGACGGATCGCGCGCCATGCGAGCTTGCCGTGGCCGATTTCGCGGCGGCCCGGGGAGCCCATGCGGCCGGTCTCGCCAACCGAGTAGGGAGGGAAGTTGTAATGGAGCAGGAAGCGCTCCTTGTACATGCCCGTCAGGCTGTCGACATACTGCTCGTCTTCGCCGGTGCCGAGGGTGGCAACCACGATCGCCTGGGTTTCGCCGCGGGTGAAGAGCGCCGAACCGTGGGTGCGCGGCAGAAGACCGACTTCCGAAACGATCGGACGGACGGTTTCGAGGTTGCGGCCGTCGATGCGGCTCTTGGTGTCGAGGATATTCCAGCGGACGATCTTCGCCTGCAGATGCTTGAAGATCGCGCCGACTTCTTCGGCCGTGTACCGGGCTTCGCCTTCCTCGGGGAGGAAGTGCGCCTTCACCTTCGCCTTGACGGCGTCGACGGCGGCGTAGCGGTCGGCCTTCTGGGTGATCTTGTAGGCTTCGCGAAGTTCACCTTCGGCAAGGCCGAGCATTTCGGTTTCGAGAGCGGAGTAGTCTGCCGGCTGGAAGTCGCGCGGCTCCTTGGCGGCCACTTCGGCGAGCTTGATGATCGCATCGAGGACCGGCTGGAAGCCCCTGTGGCCGAACATGACGGCGCCGAGCATGACGTCTTCGTTAAGTTCCTTGGCTTCGGATTCCACCATCAGCACGGCGTCGTAGGTGCCGGCGACGACGAGGTCGAGGCTCGATTCGTCCATCTCGTCGAGATGCGGGTTGAGAACGTATTCGCCGTTGATGTAGCCGACGCGTGCACCGCCGACCGGGCCCATGAAGGGAACGCCGGACAGCGTCAGCGCTGCCGAGGTAGCGACCATCGACAAGATGTCCGGGTCGTTTTCGAGGTCATGCTGGATAACGGTAACGACAACCTGCGTGTCGTTCTTGTAGCCCTCAGGGAAAAGCGGGCGGATCGGGCGGTCGATCAGGCGGGAAACCAGCGTTTCCTTTTCGCTCGGACGGCCTTCGCGCTTGAAATAGCCGCCGGGAATCTTGCCGGCCGCATAGGTCTTTTCCTGGTAGTTGACGGTGAGCGGAAAGAAGTCCTGGCCGGCCTTCGGCGCCTTGGCCGAGACGACGGTGGCGAGAACGACGGTTTCGCCGTAGGTGGCGAGAACCGCGCCGTCGGCCTGACGGGCGATCTTGCCGGTTTCGAGTTTCAGCGGGCGGCCGGCCCACTCGATTTCGACCGTGTGTGTATCAAACATGTCTTGTCCTTCAATGCGGGAGCACGCGCCATCGCCGATATCAAGGCGCAGCGCACAGTCGACCGCAATCAATGTGACGTATCACGGGCAAGACAACGGGAGGCTTTTCATCCTCGGTTTCCTCAGGCTTTCCAGAGAAACCGGGCCAAAGCTCATTGACAAGCCTTGGCCGAAAGCATCCGGCAATCCTGCCCCATGACAGGTCAACGGTTGGTTTGGCAGAACCGGCCCATCCGGGTCTGCCGGTCTTTCCACCGCTAAAAGATAGGGCGCGGCTGGAACATTTCATCGGGAGCCGTATCCCGAAACACATCCAGCGGGCGCTCGGAAAGCGCCCGCCGGACAATCTTAGCGGCGGATACCCAGGCTGGTGATCAGCTTGGAATAGCGGCCTTCATCCTTCTTCTTGAGATAATCAAGAAGCGAGCGGCGGCTCGAAACCATCGTCAGCAGGCCACGGCGGGAATGGTTATCCTTCTTGTGGTCCTTGAAGTGTTCGGTCAGGTTGTTGATGCGTTCGGTCAGGATCGCGACCTGGACTTCCGGAGAACCGGTATCGCCTTCAACGGTCGCATATTCCTTGATCAGCGCAGACTTGCGCTCAGCAGTGATCGACATCGGGTGATCCTTTCTAAGAGGAGGAGATAAAGTCGCCAAAAGCCGGGATGTCGTCCAGCTTTGGCCGTGAATGCGAGCAGGCAAACCTGACGCTGGCGCTGCCTATAAACCAAATAAGCAGCAATGGAAAGAGGGGAGCTCCCGCAGCGGTTTTCAGCGGCCCGCCATGGCGTCCCGGATCATCGCATCGTAACCCGCGGGATCCTGCAGCATGGCGAAATGGCTGGCATCTTTCAGGATCACGAGCTTGGCGCCCGGAATGTCTTTCGCCATCATCTCCGTATGGTCGAGCTTTACGGCCTCATCATGGTCGCCGATGGCGAGCGTGACCGGCACCGTGATCTTTCCAAGATCCGCTGCCGTCCAGGCCGGCTGGGTCTCCCACATGTGAGAAATCTGTTTGACGAAGGCGTCGTATTCGTTCGGCGTCGGCGACAGCTTCCGGTAATAGTCGCCGGCGACGTTGATGTAGTCGTTGAAGGTCTTGTTGTTCATCACGTCGGCCTTGACGCCGTCGGTCGTGACGTTGGCGGCCTGGGCAATGACGCGCGTCAGCTTCTCCGGATTTTTCATCGCCATGTCGATGCCGATGATGCCGCCGTCCGACCATCCCACAAGCGTCACCTTGTCGATCTTCAGATAGTCGAGAAGGGCGACGTAGTCAGACGTCATCAGGTCGTAACCGAAGGGCTGCTGGCTGCGCGTCGAGCGCCCATGTCCGCGGCTGTCGGCAACGATGACCCGATGATCCCTCGCAAAATCGACGACCTGGTGACCCCAGACCTCGGCATTTCCAAGACCGCCATGAATGAACAGGATGGGGTCGCCTTCGCCATATTCGGCGTAATACATCTTGATGTCGTTCACCTCGGCCATGCCGCTCGTCTTTGCCGCCGGCATCGAAGGAAAGGCCGGAAGCTCGGCCCAGCGCTCGGCGGATCGGGCGCCGGCAACGGCGAGAAACATCGAAAAGAACGTCAGGATTCCGATAGCAGTTCGGCGCATGATCTTTCCCTCTGTCGGGCCCCCATGGCCCGACAGGGAAGATATCGCATCGCTACCGCCTGACAATCGCTGTCGTTGTCAGAAAGCCAGATAGGCTCAGGCGAAAACCCGCTTCGGGCGAAACTCACCCTGGCCGATCTCGCCGATCGCGATCAGCTTGCCGCGGGCCGTCGCATAGGCTTCGCTTTCGGCAACCGGCGCATCGCGGCCACGCACCAGGATCGGGTTGCCCATCTTCAACCGGTGCGCCTGGTCGTCATTGATGACGAGATGGGGCAGGGAGGATAGCGCTTCGCAGGTGTTGATCAGCAGCGCGTCGAGGGCCGCCAGGCGCTCGTCCATATCCTCGATCGCTTCCAATGCCACGAGATCCGCGAGCGGCACCATGGCCTCTTCTGCGAAGGGGGCGACGAAGGTGCGCCGCAGCCCGGACACATGGCCGTAGCAGCCGAGCTCGCGGCCGAAATCACGCGCCAGCGCCCTGACATAGGTGCCCTTGCCGCATTCCACTTCGAAATGCGCGCTATCGGTGTCCGGGCAGGCGAGCAAGGTCAGCCGGAAGATATCGACTTCGCGCGAGGGGATTTCGACGGTTTCGCCTTCGCGCGCCAGATCATAGGCACGTTCACCTGCGATCTTGATCGCGGAAAACTGCGGCGGCACCTGGCTGATGGTACCGATATATCCAGGCAGGATATCGCGGATCTGCTGTTCGCTCGGGCGTTTGTCCGAACTCTTGGTCACTTCGCCCTCGAGATCGTCCGTCGCGCGCTCCTCGCCCCAGCTCACCGTGAATTCATAGATCTTGCGGCCATCCATCACGTAGGGAACGGTCTTTGTCGCGTCGCCGAGCGCGATCGGCAGCATGCCGGAGGCGAGCGGATCGAGCGTGCCGGCATGACCGGCCTTCTCAGCCTTATAGAGCCACTTGATCTTGGAGACGGCTTCCGTCGAGCCGAAATCCACCGGCTTGTCGAGGATCAGCCAGCCGGAAATCGGCCGGCCTTTGGGTTTGCGTGGTTTGGACATGCGTCTCTTCTGTTTATTGTTCGTCATTATCGCCGTCGAGGTCGCGGCTCACCTCGGGCGAACGCAGCAGCTCGTCGATCTTCTTGTAGTTGTCGAAGCTGGTATCGTCGCGGAAGCGCACCTCCGGCATGTATTTCATCTGCCGAAGCTGCGGCCCGAGCCGGCCACGGATGAACCTTGCATGACGGTTCAACGCCTGGATGACAATGCTGTGGTCGGAAACGCCGAGCGGCGTCACATAGGCGGTGGCGATCTTGAGGTCCGGCGACATGCGCACTTCCGAGATCGAGATCACGGTCGCTTCGATGACGTCGTCACGCACTTCGCCGCGCTGCAGCACCTGGGTGATCGCGGCGCGAACCTGTTCGCCAATGCGCAGCATGCGCTGCGAAGGCGCGGAAGAAGTTGGTCTGGTCATTGTTATCTCTATTTGCCGATGCGGCTGGGAATCGAACCCGTCAAAGGAGAGCGTCCATGACTCTTTTGGTCGAAAAGGTCAAGTCAGCAGATGCCCGAAAGCCATCCGCCGGCTGGCGGATGGCTTTCGGAAAAGTTCAGGCGCAGCAGCTTAGAGCGTGCGCGTGATATGCTCGACGCGGAAGCACTCGATGACGTCGCCGGCGCGCATGTCCTCGTAGTTTTCGAAGGCCATGCCGCATTCCTGACCCATCGGCACTTCGGACACTTCGTCCTTGAAGCGCTTGAGCGTCTTGAGCTTGCCTTCGTGAACGACGACGTCGTTGCGGATGAGGCGGACGCCCGCACCACGTTCGACCTTGCCTTCGACGACACGGCAGCCTGCGACCTTGCCGACCTTGGTGATGTTGAACACCTCGAGGATCTCGGCATTGCCGATGAAGGTTTCGCGCCGCTCCGGAGACAAGAGGCCCGACATCGCTGCCTTCACGTCATCCACGAGGTCGTAGATGATGTTGTAGTAGCGGATTTCGATGCCTTCGCGTTCGGCGAACTGGCGTGCCTGCGTATTCGCACGAACGTTGAAGCCGATGATGGCCGCGTTCGAGGCTTCGGCGAGCGAGATATCCGACTCGGTGATGCCGCCGGCGCCCGAATGGACGATGCGGGCGCGGACTTCGTCGGTGCCGAGCTTCTCCAGTGCGCCGGCAATCGCTTCGATCGAGCCCTGCACGTCACCCTTGATGACCAGCGGGAACTCCTTGATGCCGACGCTTTGGCGCTGCATCATCATCTGTTCCAGCGAACCGCGCTGTCCCGACTGGCGGGCAGCCGCCTTGTCGCGGGCCAGACGCTGACGATATTCCGAGATTTCGCGGGCGCGGCTTTCGCTTTCGACGACGGCGAACTTGTCTCCGGCCTGCGGCGTGCCGGAAAGACCGAGAACCTCGACCGGCGTTGCCGGACCTGCTTCCTTCACATGGTCGCCCTTGTCGGTGACGAGAGCGCGCACGCGGCCCCAGACATCGCCGGCGACGATGATCTGGCCCGGACGCAGCGTACCCTTCTGGACGAGCACGGTCGCGACGGAACCACGGCCACGATCGAGCTGAGCTTCGATGACAGTGCCTTCGGCGGTCCGGTTCGCATTCGCCTTGAGATCGAGAATTTCCGCTTGCAGCAGGATCGCCTCGAGCAGCTTGTCGAGGTTCTTGCCGGTCTTGGCCGAAACCTCGACGTCAAGCACTTCACCGCCCATAGATTCCACGAAGACTTCGTGCTGCAGCAGCTGGTTGCGGACCTTCTGCGGATCAGCCTCGTGCTTGTCGACCTTGTTGATCGCCACGATGATCGGAACACCAGCCGCCTTGGCGTGGTTGATCGATTCGATCGTCTGCGGCATCACGCTGTCGTCGGCTGCGACGACCAGGATCGCGATATCGGTCGCCTGCGCACCGCGGGCACGCATTGCCGTGAAGGCGGCGTGGCCGGGCGTATCGATGAAGGTGATCTTCTGACCGTTCTGCTCCACCTGATAGGCGCCGATATGCTGGGTGATGCCACCGGCTTCGCCGGAGACCACGTTGGCATGGCGGATGGCGTCGAGCAGCGAGGTCTTGCCGTGGTCGACATGGCCCATGATGGTAACGACGGGCGGGCGGGAAACCAGTTCGCCATCGTCGTCGGACACGTTGAAGATCCCGAGTTCGACGTCGGATTCCGACACGCGCCTGACCGTATGGCCGAATTCGCCTGCGATGATTTCCGCGAGGTCGGCGTCGATGACGTCGCCCGGCTTCATCATCTGACCTTCCTTCATCAGGTACTTGATGACGTCGACGGCGCGTTCGGACATGCGCTGCGACAGTTCCTGAATGGTGATGGTCTCGGGCAGAACCACTTCGCGGGAGATCTTCTCGCGGGTTTCCTGCATCTGACCGCGGCGGAACTTCTCCTGCCGGCGACGCATCGCCGAGAGAGAACGGCCGCGGGCATTGTCCTCGCCGTCGACGTTGGCAGTGGTGATCGTCAACTTGCCGCGACGGCGCTCTTCATCCGTCTTCGGACGAGTCGTGACCGGCTTTGCGGGTTCCGGGCGAACGACGCGGCCACGGACGGGACCGCCGCGCGCTGCGCCACGATCGTCTTCTTCCTTTTCGTCACGGCGGCCGCGAACGGCGCCGGGGACGGCAGCGCCGGGTGCCGGACGGGCAGCAGGTGCTCCAGCCGCATCGGGACGGCGTGCGGCCGGTGCCGGCGATGCAGGCTGCTGCGGCCGTGCCGCATCGGTGCGTGCTTCGGCCGGAGCCGGTTCTGCGGCTGCGGATTCAGCAACAGCGGGTGCCTCAGCCTGCCGGATAGCCTCTTCAGCGGCCCTGCGGGCAGCGTCTTCCGCTTCGGCTGCCTTGCGGACAACCTCTTCGGCGGCACGGCGCTTTTCTTCCTCGGCGCGGCGGATCGCATCCTGGGCGTCACGCGCCTGGGAGTCGGCAAGCGCGCGGCGGCGGGCATCCATCTCTTCCGGCGACAGATGGTTCAGCACCACCGGGCGCGGACGATCGTTCTGGCGCGGCGGCTGGTGAGACTGCTGCGGCGGACGCTGGTTCGTCTGGTTGTTGTTGCCCTGCTGGACCCGCGGAGCCGGCGTCGGCTGTTGCGGACGCGCCTGCACGGGTGCGGGCGCCGGTTCGGCTGCGCGCACGGGGGCCGCCGGAGCGACGGGCGTGATCGGCTTTTCGTCTTCCGGGCGCATCGGACGCCGCTTACGGGTCTCGACGACGACCGCCTTGGTGCGACCTCGACCCATATCCTGGCGAACGGTGCCCTGGCTCATCCCCGATGGTTTCAGGGTGAGTGTCTTTTTGCCCGCTACGCTGATTGTCTTGTCGTCGTTACTATCAGTCATTCGTTCCCGTTCCTTCGGACAGGGAGCGATGACTAGATCAGACCCTGTCGTTCAATACTGTCGATCAATGAGTATGGGACCGGCCGATGCCGGTGACCGCCTCATTGTTTTTGCCGGCCAGCGCCGCCCGCTGCCCGGGACTGACCGCCATTACGGTACTGTTCGAGCATCTTTGCGCGCTTCACTACACCTTCACCCGCCTGCCCTGCAAGCACTGCGGCATGGATAAAAGCATTCTGGCCCATCAGGCCTTCCATTTCGCTCTCCGAGAAGAGACGGAAGGAAGGTATCTCCTCCTCGGTCTCCATTCCGAGGTGCCAGGCCTTGCGGGCCTGGTCGATTTTCCGGACGCCGTCGTCCGCTGCACCGGTCGCGTGGAACACCGCAAGGGCTGCTCCGCTTCTGACCGCGGCATCCACTTTCGAGGACCCGCTGACGAACTGGCCGGCTTTCCGCGCCATGTTCATCATCTGCATCAATTGCGCAGCGAGCAGCCGATCGACACTCGCTCCGAGATCGTCCGCCGCCTTTACATCCGTCTTCAGCGCTCGGGCGAAGAGCTTCTTCGCCACCGCCCTGTCGACCAGCGACCGGTCGATCTTCACCCAGCATCCGCGTCCCGGAAGCTCGCGCTTCAGATCGGCGACAACTGTTCCATCGGGAGCGGCGACGAAGCGGATCAGCTCTTCCGGCAATCCGCTTTCGCGCGTCACGATGCACATGCGTCCGTTCACGTCATAACCTGCAAGATCGTCGTCCTCGAGAGGAGCGTCCGGTTCATGCGCGGTCATCATGCTTCTTGTTCGGCTTCGGTGACCTCTTCTTCGGTCCCCTTTGCCAGGTCCTCTTGCGTGATCCAGCCAGCCGAAAGGCGGGCCTGGACGATCATTTGTTCTGCTTCGACACGCGAGACGTCGAACTTCGAGAACAGGCCCTCGAACTTCTTCGTTTCGCCGTTCTTGCGCTCCGACCAGCCGACGAGATCGTCGGCAGCGCAGCCGGCAAAATCCTCGATCGTCTTGATGCCGTCTTCGCCGAGCGCCACCATCATCTGGGCGGTCATGCCGTTGATCTCCCGCAGTTCGTCCTGGACACCGAGCGCCTTGCGCTTCTCGTCCATCTCGGCTTCGAGACGCTCGAGGAATTCGCGGGCGCGCTGCTGGATTTCCTGCGCCGTCTCCTCGTCGAAACCGTCGATCGAAGAGATTTCGTCGAGATCGACATAAGCCAGTTCTTCAACCGCGGCAAAACCTTCCGAAGCCAGAACCTGGCCGACCATCTCGTCGACATCGAGCGAATCCATGAACAGGTTGGTGCGCTCGTTGAATTCCTTCTGGCGGCGTTCCGATTCCTCGGCCTCCGTCATGATGTCGATATCCCAGCCGGTCAGCTGCGAAGCGAGGCGGACGTTCTGGCCGCGGCGGCCGATCGCAAGCGACAGCTGCTCGTCGGGAACAACGACTTCGATACGCTCGGCATCCTCGTCGAGAACGACTTTGGCGACTTCGGCCGGCTGCAGGGCATTGACGACGAAGGTCGCCGGATCTTGGCTCCACGGAATGATGTCGATCTTTTCGCCCTGAAGCTCGCCGACGACGGCCTGGACGCGTGAGCCGCGCATGCCGACGCAGGCGCCGACCGGATCGATCGAACTGTCGTTCGAGATCACCGCGATCTTGGCGCGCGAACCCGGATCGCGGGCGACCGACTTCACCTGGATGATGCCGTCGTAGATCTCCGGCACTTCCATGGTAAACAGCTTCACCATGAATTGCGGATGCGTGCGCGACAGGAAGATCTGCGGGCCGCGCTGCTCACGACGGACGTCATAGACATAGGCACGGACGCGATCGCCGTAGCGGACATTTTCGCGCGGGATCATTTCGTCGCGGCGGATGATGCCTTCGCCACGGCCGAGATCGACGATGACGTTGCCGTATTCGACGCGCTTGACGGTACCGTTGACGATTTCGCCGACGCGATCCTTGAATTCGTCGAACTGGCGGTCGCGCTCGGCTTCACGCACCTTCTGCACGATCACCTGCTTGGCCGACTGTGCGGCGATGCGGCCGAAATCCATCGGCGGCAGCGGATCGGCGATGAAATCGCCGAGAGCGGCGTCCGGGTTGCGGTCGCGGGCCAACTCCAGCGGGATCTGCGTCGAATAATCCTCGGCCTTTTCGACGACTTCGAGCAGGCGCTGCAGGCGGATTTCGCCGGTCTTCGGATTGATGTCGGCCCGGATGTTGGACTCGGTGCCGTAACGGGAGCGTGCCGCCTTCTGGATGGCGTCGGCCATTGCGGCCAGCACGATCTCGCGGTCGATGACCTTTTCGCGCGCCACTGCATCTGCGATCTGCAGAAGTTCGAGCCGGTTCGCACTGACTGCCATTGTCTTGTTTCTCCGTCTTTACCCTAGGGTTCCCGTCCCTGGAGCGGTCTGTTGATCGGTTATTCTTCGTCGTCCGCTTCGTTCTGGTTGGCGGCCTGGGCTTTCGCCAGCTTGTCGGCGCGCAACGCGTCGCGGATCAGGTCGTCGGTCAGAATGAGCTTCGCATCGCTAAGCGCCGTGAAGGGAATAGTGACCTTCTGCTCTTCCCCATAGGCGACCTGGTCACGCTCGAGCGTGAAACCATCTGTGCCTGCCTCGACGATCTTGCCGCGGAAGCGCTTGCGATTGTCGATCAAGATTGACGTCTCGCATTTCACAAGGTGGCCCTGCCAGCGGACGAAATCGGATTTCCGTACCATCGGACGGTCGATGCCGGGCGAAGACACTTCCAGATGATACTCTTTATCGACCGGATCTTCCACATCGAGGACGGGAGAAATCGCCATCGAGACTTCTTCGCAATCCTGAACCGTCATCGTGCCGTCGTTGCGTTCGGCCATGACCTGCATCGTCGCACCGTTCTGGTTCATCATGCGGACGCGGATAAGGCGGAAGCCCAGATCGACGAGAACGGGTTCGATGATATCGGCAAGACGCTGGTCGAGCCCGGTTTCGGTAATCAGCCGCGGCTCACGTTCATTGTCTGCGTTTGTCAGATCCGACAAGCGGTGCGCTCCTCGCAATTTCATGCTTTTTCGGCGATCGCGCTAATAAAAAAGAGCGGGTCCTTGCGGCCCACTCTTCATCAAGCGATCAAGAATTTGAGAGGCATATAGTCGGGTTTTTCCGAAATTGCAAGGTCTGCGACCGATTCGGCCAATTCGCTTCCGGCGACGTGATGAGGCCTATGGCCGGCGCCTGTCTTGCGCATATATTGCCGCTGGCGCGCAATAACAAAAGCGGGAGAAATCGTGGCCTACACTTCGTCGACATTGGCGCCTTTGCGGCACGATACCTACCGCACCATCTGGTTCGCGAGCCTTTCCTCGAATTTCGGCGGCCTGATCCAGGCAGTCGGTGCGGCCTGGATGATGACGACGATCACCGCCTCGGAGGACATGGTGGCGCTGGTGCAGACCTCGACGGCGCTGCCGATCATGCTGTTTTCGCTGATATCGGGTGCGCTGGCCGACAATTATGACCGCCGCCGGGTCATGCTGACGGCGCAGTGCATGATGCTCACCGTCTCGGCGCTGCTGACGGCCTCAGCCCTGCTCGGCTGGATCACGCCTTGGCTGCTGCTCTTCTTCACCTTCCTGATCGGTTGCGGCACCGCGCTCAACAATCCCTCCTGGCAGGCCTCGGTCGGCGATATGGTGCCGCGTGCCGATCTGCCGGCAGCGGTCACGCTGAACAGCATGGGTTTCAACATCACCCGCAGCGTCGGCCCGGCGATCGGCGGCGTCATCGTGGCGGCTGCCGGCGCGGCCGCGGCCTTCGCGGTGAACACGCTGAGTTACCTCGCCCTGATCTACGCCCTGCTGCGCTGGCGGCCAGCCGCGCCTGTCTCGACCCTGCCGCGAGAGGCACTCGGCAGCGCCATCTTTGCCGGCCTGCGTTATGTCTCGATGTCGCCCAATCTCGAAAAGGTCCTCGTCAGGGGGCTGCTCTTCGGCATCGGCGCCAGTTCGATCCTGGCGCTGCTGCCGGTCGTCGCCCTCGATCTCGTCGCCGGCGGCCCGCTGACCTATGGTTTCATGCTCGGCGCCTTCGGCATCGGCGCGATTGGCGGTGCGGTGCTGAATGCGAGGCTTCGCCAGGTGCTTTCCAGCGAGATGATCATCCGGCTGTCCTTTGCCGGCTTCGCATTGAGCGCGGTTATTGCAGCCGTGAGCCCGAGCGCCGTCTTGACCTCCGCCGGGCTGCTCGTTTCCGGCGCCTGCTGGGTCTCCGCACTTTCGCTGTTCAACACCATCGTCCAGCTTTCGACGCCGCGCTGGGTGGTCGGCCGGGCGCTGTCGCTTTATCAGACCGTCACCTTCGGCGGCATTGCCGGCGGCAGCTGGCTGTGGGGCATTGCCGCCGATCGCTACGGCGTCGCCGATGCGCTGCTGATGTCATCCGTCGTCATGCTGCTCGGCATCGCGATCGGTCTGCGTTTTTCGATGCCGGCCTTCGCCTCGCTGAACCTCGATCCGCTGAACCGCTTCACAGCGCCGGCGCTCAGCCTCGACATCACGCCGCGCAGCGGCCCGATCGTCATCCAGGTCGACTATGAGATTGCCGACGACGACCTTGCGGAATTCATGGCGCTGATGGGCGAGCGCCGCCGCATCCGCATCCGCGACGGCGCCCGCAATTGGGCGCTGATGCGCGATCTTGAAAATCCGGGGCTGTGGACGGAGAGCTATCATACGCCGACATGGGTCGAATATATAAGACACAACCAGCGGCGTACGCAGGCCGATGCCGAAAATATCGACAGGCTGCGCGCGCTCCATCGCGGCGAAGGTCCGCCTCATGTTCACCGCATGATCGAGCGCCAGGCCATTGCGCCAGGTGACGATGTCTTCCACAAAGCGCCGATCGACCTGCATCATTGAGAACAGTCAATGCATAATTTCAGGCTCGCCCGCCTATCCGATCTTGCCGCCATCGTCCGGCTTCTTGGCGATGACGATCTCGGCGGCGCCAGAGAAATCGTCTCCGATCCCGTCGATGCACGTTATCTCTCGGCCTTCGCCGCGATCGAGGCGGATGCCAACCATTTGTTGGCTGTCGCGACCGATGCGGCCGACCAGGTCGTGGGCAGTATGCAACTGAGCTTTCTTCCCGGCCTCTCGAGGACGGGCATGTGGCGCGGCCAGATCGAAAGCGTGCGTGTGGCAAGGGATCTTCGCGGCTCGGGCCTCGGCGCGCAATTCATCGAATGGGCAATTGCTCAGTGCGCCGAGCGCGGCTGCGGCTTGGTGCAGCTGACATCGGACAAGGCGCGACAGGATGCGATCCGCTTCTACGAGAGGCTCGGTTTCGTTGCCAGCCATGAAGGGCTGAAACGCACTCTCTAGAGCAATTCCAGGAAAAGTGCGAAGCGGTTTTCCGTCCGGAATTGCGTCAAAACAAAAGGTTAGAGCGGTTCGGCGTTTCCATGAAAAGCTGAACCGCTCAAAAGCCGATTACTTCAGCTTGCCCTTCATCGTCGCCTCGGGAAAGCATGTCGGCTTCATGCCGTTCTTTGCCTGCCACTGGCCGATCGAGCGCCGGGTCTTGTAGCCCGGCAGACCGTCGGAACCGCCGACATCATAGCCCTGCCGTTCCAGCGCCTTCTGCATGGCGGCGACGTCCGAGCGCAACATCTTGCCGACATCGCCCCACCGGCCCTGGAAGGCGCCGCCATTATAGGCGATCCGGTCGGCAAGATTGCCGATATAAAGCGCGTAGAGATCGGAATTATTGTATTCCTTGATGATGTAAAAATTCGGCGTGACGATGAATTCCGGTCCGTCGCGGCCGGCCGGAACCAGCATCATGCCCTCAGCCTTCATTTCGCCGGAGGGAAAGCCCTTGCCGGAGATGCGGTCGATGCCGAGCGAGGCCCAGTGCGACAGCGGCTTTGCCAGATCGGGTCCCTCCTGCGCGCAGGAGACCGCCTCCGGTATCGACACCTCGAAGCCCCAGTCGCGGTTGCGCTGCCAGCCTTTCTTGACCAGGTAATTGGCGATCGAGGCGAGCGTATCGGGCACCGAGGTCCAGATATTGCGATGCCCGTCGCCATCGAAATCCACGGCATATTTCAGATAGCTCGTCGGCATGAATTGCGGCTGGCCGAGTGCGCCCGCCCACGAACCCTTGAAGTTGGCAGGTGTGACGTCGCCGCCGTCGAGAATATGGAGTGCGGCCACCAGCTCGGTGCGGAACATCTCCTTGCGCGTCGACATGAAGGCCTTGGTCGCCAGCACCTCGATCGCCGAATTCGGGATCTTCGCCGCACCGAAGCCCGTCTCCCGGCCCCAGATGGCAAACACGATCGAGCCCGGCACGCCATAGGTTTTTTCGATCCGCTTCAGCGTCGAGCCATATTGGGCGGCAAAGCCGCGTCCCGTTGCGGCAAGCTTCTTCAGCTGGTCTTCGTTGAAATAGGGAGCGGGCGAGGAAAATTCGGCCTGCGTCTGCTTCTGCTCCTTCGGCGGCGGGAAACCCGGCGGAGCGAGATCGGGCAGGTTCCAGTTCAGCGTGATGCCGGAGAAAGCGGCTTGAAAGACCCTCTCCGAAATGCCGTTCGCCTTCGCCTCCGGCCAGAGGTCGCTCTGCACCCATTTTTCGAACTGCACCTCGACATCGGTTTTTGAAGGGGCCGCGTAACAGGAGAGGGGCAGGAGAGCTGCCGTTAAAGCGAGTGCGAATATCCGCAGCCGCCGTGGAACACCCCCCTCTGCCCTGCCGGGCATCTCCCCCACAGGTGGGGAGATTGGCTGGGCGCGGAGGTTTCCGCCGATAGTCGACGTTTCTGCGCGGCAAACTGACAATGAAGCGGGAAACCAAAGCCACTTGTGATCTCCCCCCTTGTGGGGGAGATGCCCGGCAGGGCAGAGGGGGGGGTGGTGCAACATACGCAAGCCTCCCTATATCACAGTCCGCGCTCGAAGTGCCGCCGCAAGCGTGCCCTCGTCGAGATAATCGAGCTCGCCGCCGACAGGCACGCCATGCGCCAGCCGCGTGATCTTCACGTCGAGCCCCTGCAATTGGTCGGTGATATAATGCGCCGTCGTCTGTCCCTCGACCGTGGCATTGACCGCGATGATCAACTCCCGGATGCCGCCTTCGCCGACCCGGTCGATCAGCCCGCGAATGTTGAGATCGTCAGGACCGACCCCGTCGAGCGGCGACAGCGTGCCGCCAAGCACGTGGTAGGCGGCGTTCATCGCGCCTGCCCGCTCCAGCGCCCAGAGATCCGATACGTCCTCGACGACGATGATGACGGATTGATCGCGCTGCGTGTCGGTGCAGACAATGCAGGGATCGACCGTATCGACATTGCCGCAGCGCGAGCAGATCTTCACCTTGTCATAGGCCTCGCCCATTGCATTCGACAGCGGGCCGAGCAGCTGGTCTTTCTTCTTGATCAGATGCAGTGCCGCCCGGCGCGCCGAGCGCGGCCCGAGGCCCGGCACCTTCGCCAGAAGCTGGATGAGTTTTTCGATTTCGGGTCCGGTGACTCGTTTTGCCATGCGCCGTTCTTAACTGATATGGAACGAAAACGGAATCGCGGAAGGATCGGCCATCCCATGAAAATCCTGGCCCTGTGCGCCGGCAATCCGGAAAGATTACCGGGCAAGAGCTACAAGACCGGCATCTTCAAACACGCCGTCAACGGCGCGGTGATGATCGACGCCGAAGGTCTCGTCGGCGATGCGATCTGCAACCGCAAACACCATGGCGGCGTCGACCAGGCGGTCTATGTCGAGGGATCGCTGACGCTCGACTGGTGGGGCACGGAGCTTGGCCAGCCCTACGAGCCCGGCACCTTCGGCGAAAACATGGTGATCTCAGGCCTCGACAATCGCGACGTCGCCGTCGGCGACCGGTTCACATCGGGGGACATCATCCTCGAAGTCACCGCATGTCGCATGCCCTGCGCCACCTTCGCCGCCAGGATGGCCGATCCGAAATTCGTCAAACGCTATACTGCCGCTGCTCGTCCCGGCATCTACTGCCGCGTCATCCAAGGTGGCGTAGCCGAGGCTGGGATGCCTTTCGATTATCGACCCTTTACGGGAGAGAAAGTCACGATGCCGGAGCTGATAAAGACGTTAGGCCGCCGCCTGTCCGAGGCGGACCGATCGCGATATCTCGCCGCACCGATCCACTACAAGCTGAGAGCGTTGTTGGAAGCCGGACGCTGACCACTGGGCATACGTGGCGTATAGATCAAAACGGCAGCTTGAAGCCCGGCGGGATCGGCAGGCCTGCCGTCAGCGCCTTGGTCTTTTCGGCGGCCAGCGCCTCGGCCTTGTCCTTGGCGTCCTTGTGGGCGGCGACGATCAGGTCCTCGAGGATCTCGACATCGTCTTCCTTGAACAGCGACGGATCGATCTTCAGGCTCTTCAGCTCGCCTTTGCCCGTGATGACCACGGCGACGAGACCGCCGCCCGCCTTGCCTTCGGCCGTGAGCTCGGCGATCTCCGCCTGCATCTGCTCCATCTTGGCCTGCATTTCCTTGACTTTGCCCATCATGCCCATGATGTCGCGCATCGTCTCGCTCCTTGTTGAAACTTTAGAATTCTATGTCGTCGCCCGGCAGGATGTCACCTTCCTCGGATTCGGCGGCGGCCGGTGGCGTCGCCTCGCCTTCCTCCTCCGGTTCGGGCGCCCGTACGCGTACGTCGATGATCTTAGCACCGGGAAAATGTGCAAGGATTGCCGCCACGTCAGGGTCCTGGCGCGCGTCGATCACATGCTGTTCCCGCGTCCTGGCCTCCGCTTCGACAAGCGTCGGCTGGCCCTCGTCGCGGCTGAGGCTGACGATCCAATGGATGCCGGTCCATTCCTTCAGCTTGACGGCCAACTCGTTGAGCAGCGTCGTCGGCGCACCGGGAGCCAGGCTGACGTCGAGCCGGCCGGCTTCGATCCGAACCGGGCGCAGGAAGGTGCGCACCATCGCCTTCAGCTTCGGATCGCGTTTCTCGGTGGCGAGGTTGACGATATCATTGACCGAATTGACCGGGACGAGCGGCTTCGGTGCCTCCGCCGGTTTTGGCTCGATCCGCCCGACAGGCATGGTCTCCGGCTGGCTGCTCGGCACGGCACGCAGCATCGCCACCGGCGCGGAAGACGGCGGCTGGCTCGGCGCGGTTTCCGCTGCACGCGCCGCGACACTGCTTTGATAGGGAACCCGTGTACCGTTGCCGCCGCTATTGCCGGACGGCGGAACCGCGGGTCGCGGGCCGGCATTGTCGCCGGAAAATTCGGCAAGCCGCCGCGCCGCGTCCTCGGGCGCCGGCAGATGCGCGGCATGCGCAAGCCGGATCAGCACCATCTCGGCTGCCCCTGCCGTCCGCGACGAGCCTTCCGTTTCCGGAATGCCCTTGAGCAGCATCTGCCAGATGCGCGACAGCGTCGTCACCGCAACGCCCTTGGCGAATTCCGCCGCCTTGGTGCGCTCAACCTCGCTGAGCGAAGGATCGTTTGCCGCATCCGGCACATATTTCAGCCGCGTCACCAGATGGGTGAAATCGGCAAGATCGGTCAGCACCACTACCGGATTGGCGCCGGCTTCGTACTGGTTCTGGAACTCGCCGAGGGCGGCGGCGACATCGCCTTTGACGATATGCTGGAAGAGATCGACGATCCGGGCGCGATCGGCAAGGCCGAGCATGCCGCGCACGGCTTCTGCCTGCACGACGCCCGCGCCATGAGCGATCGCCTGGTCGAGCAGCGACAGGCCGTCGCGCGCCGAGCCCTCGGCAGCACGCGCGATCATCGCCAGTGCGTCCGCTTCCGCCTCGATGCCTTCCTTGGCCGCGATTGTCGTGAATAGCCCGACGAGATCGGAGGCGCTGATGCGGCGCAGGTCGAAGCGCTGGCAGCGCGACAGCACGGTAATCGGCACCTTGCGGATCTCGGTGGTGGCAAAGATGAACTTCACATGCTCCGGCGGCTCTTCCAGCGTCTTCAACAGGCCATTGAAGGCCTGCGTCGACAGCATGTGCACTTCGTCGATGATATAGACCTTGTAGCGCGCCGAAACCGGCCGGTAGCGCACCTGCTCGATGATCTCGCGAATATCGTCGATACCGGTGTGGGAAGCGGCATCCATCTCGATCACATCGACATGCCGGCCTTCCATGATCGCCTGGCAGTGCTCGCCCGGCGTGCGGAGGTCGATCGTCGGCTTGTCGATTTCCGATGTCTTGTAGTTCAGCGCCCGCGCCAGGATGCGCGCCGTCGTCGTCTTGCCGACGCCGCGCACGCCGGTCAGCATGTATGCTTGGGCGATGCGGCCGGTCTCGAAGGCGTTGGTGAGGGTGCGGACCATCGGCTCCTGGCCGACCATCAGGTCCGTGAAATCCTTGGGGCGGTATTTGCGAGCCAGCACTCGGTATCCGGTGCCCGTCGAGGCGGCATCTTTTGATTGTCGCTCGGTGTCGCTCATCGCCCTGCTTGTCGCCCGGACTGTCGGGCACTTCGTGGAGAGAAGGTGGGAGGCTGGCACGATGACCCGTGCCGGGCTCGTTAGGGCTGCTTCCTTCCGGACCTGACCCGGTTGGCGAGTGGCTCGTCCACCACCAACCTCCCGGATGCACATATCGGCAATATCGTCATCAAAAGCAAGCCAACATGCGAAAAAACTGCTAGTCGTTGGAAAACATGAGGAGAATGCCCTTTGAACGGTTTCGTGCTCGACCCCAGGCTCGAAAATGACAGCATCAGCATCATGGTCACCGGCCTCTGCGATCTGAGATTGTCGAAGGACGCCCGCTGGCCGTGGCTCATTCTCGTGCCGCGCCGGGCTGATATCACCGAAATCTTCGAACTGACGCCGCTCGACCAGGTGCTGCTTGCCTTCGAGACGGAACTGGTCGCCAAGGCGCTGAAGAAGATCACCGGCGCGACAAAAATCAATGTCGGGGCTCTTGGCAACATCGTCCGCCAGCTTCATGTTCATGTCATTGCCCGCTTCGAAGGCGATGCCAACTGGCCGGGTCCCGTCTGGGGCTTCGGGCGCGCGGAGCCCTACGAAGACGGAAAGAGAGACGAATTTACAGCGAAGCTGCGGGAAGCCCTGTCATCATGAGTCATTCGCTTTTCGATTCGGATGCGCCGCATCCGGAACCCAGCAATCTCACGGCCTTTGCCGCCAACGATCTCAACCGCGATTCCGAGCATCGCGACGAACAATCCGTCGAAAAGGCGCTGGCCAAGGAAGGCACCCATATCTTCGCCTTCACTAGGGATAAGCTGGTGCTGAAGCATGACGGCCAGGTGCTCGACCCGCTCTTTGCCCGCTACGAGCTGCAGGAATTGCAGCCGGATTGGGACGAGACCGTGCTTCTCGGTTACCGCAAGAGCGGCGAGCCGCGCCTTGCCGTTCCCGTCGGCATCGACGTCGACGACCTCACCAGCCACTATAAGCCTGCCGACGGTCGCACGCTGTTTCGCGAAATGCTGATCGACGAAGTGTTGCTCGGCGAATTCGCCCAGGCCGCGAGCCTCATCCGCTGGAATGGCGACAATCGCTTCTGCGGCCGCTGCGGCTCGGCGATGGAGATCCACATCGGCGGCTACAAGCGTGTCTGCGCCGCCTGCGAACACGTAATCTTCCCCCGCACCGACCCCGTCGTCATCATGCTGACGGTCGACGAGCAGCGCGACCTCTGCCTGCTCGGCCGCAGCCCGCATTTCGCGCCGGGCATGTATTCCTGTCTCGCCGGCTTCCTCGAACCCGGCGAGACCATCGAGAACGCCGTGCGACGCGAAACGCTGGAGGAATCGGGCATCCGCACCGGCCGCATCCGCTATCACGCCTCGCAGCCCTGGCCGATGCCGCATTCACTGATGATCGGCTGTTACGCCGAGGCGAAATCCACCGAAATCAGCCGCGACGAGACCGAGCTGGAGGATTGCCGCTGGTTTACCCGCGAGGAAACGATCGAGATGCTGGAACGCCCGAGCGCGACAGGCAAGGCCTCTCCGCCGAAAGGGGCGATCGCCCACCGCCTGATGCGCGACTGGGTGGAGTGGAAGCGCTAGCGTCATGCCCATCGCCCGCTCGGAACGGCTGCTGACGCTGCTCCAGACGCTCCGGCGTTACCGGCGGCCGGTGACTGGCACGGTGCTGGCACAAGAGACCGGGGTGAGCTTGCGGACCCTCTATCGCGATATTGCCAGCCTGCAGGCCCAGGGCGCGATGATCGAAGGCGAAGCCGGTATCGGCTACGTGCTGAAGCCGGGCTTCATGCTGCCGCCGATGATGTTTTCCGAGGAGGAGCTGGAGGCATTGGTGCTCGGCTCGCGCTGGGTGGCCCGCGCCGCCGAGCCGCGCCTTGCCGGCGCCGGCGCCGATGCACTGGCCAAGATTGCCGCCGTGCTGCCGGCCGATATGCGCGAGATGATCGATTCGGCAGCGCTTTTCGTCGGTCCCAAACGCAGGGACGAGGACAAGGCTGACGTTTCGGCCATCCGCAGGGCGATCCGCCTGGAGCGTATCCTCGAACTGCATTATGGCGACGAGCAGGGCCGTATCTCGCGCCGCCGCGTCTGGCCTTTCGGGCTCGGCTATTACGAGCATGTGCGCGTCCTCATGGCCTGGTGCGAACTGCGCCAGGATTTTCGCCATTTCCGTACCGATCGCATCATCGACATGGCCTTGCACGAGGTGCGTTATCCGCGCCGCCGCACAGTGCTCCTCAAGGAATGGCGCGAGACGCAGGACGTGCCGATGGAGAACTGAACGCTGCTGCCATAAACTGTCAGCAGATGGAGTTATTATCAGTGCCAATCCACCAGGAAGGAGTACTGATCATGGTAACGCCTCCAGCCATTCATTTCACCAACGACCGTTTTACGGCCGAGTCCTTTGCCGATGTCATTTCGGCCGAGACTTTTGCCGATGTCCACCAGTCAGCGCGCTCAGGCCTGCTGCACCTGGTCATGAACATTTTCCGATTTCGCAGAGGAGACCGCACCGGCCTCGACCTTGAAGCGACACCGGATTACCGGAAGCGCGACCTCGGCTTCATCGACGGACGCGACCCGCGCCGCGAGGACCGTTTTCCGCTTTAGGCCGTGCCTATCCTTATTAACATTCCACCCGACGAGAACGGGGCGTTGCGATCGCTGCGTCCCGTGCACTCTGCTGCCATTCATTGTCAGCAGGTGATCTCTCGCCGCGCCATTCCACAACAACGGGAGAACCAAAATGACCAGCCCCAATCTTATCATTCTTTACGTCAAGGACCCGGGTGAAAGCGCCAGCTTCTACCGGAACCTCTTGAACCGCGAACCGGCCGTGGAAGCGCCGAATTTCGTCGCCTTTCCGCTTGAGGGCGGCTTCACGCTCGGCCTTTGGCGGCGCAGCAAGGTCGAGCCGCAGCCCTCCGCCATCGGCAATCGAGGCGAAGTGGCGTTCATGGTCGAAGGAGAAAATGCCGTCGCCAGGCATTATGAAGACTGGCGCCAGCGCGGTCTGCCGATCGCCCAGGAACTGACCGAACTGGATTTCGGCCCGACCTTCGTCGTGCTCGATCCCGATGGCCATCGGCTGCGTGTCTGTGAGCCGGATAAATGAATTTTGGCGCTCTGATTGTGGGGGCTTTGTCTCACAATCTCGTCGTGCCACATCCGCCCCCTCTGCCCTGCCGGGCATCTCCCCCACAGGTGGGGAGATTGGCTGGGCGCACCGGCTTCCCAAGCAATCAGCGTTGCAGCATGGCGAAACGGTAGATGAGCAGGAAGGCCAACCCACTTGTGATCTCCCTCCTTGTATGGGAGATGCCCGGCAGGGCAGAGGGGGGTCTACTTGCACCCCTGGACCCGCTGTTTAAAGCAGGCCTCGCATCGCATGCCCCGTGTAGACGCCGAGGATGCGGACTTTCTCGGAAAAGAACCGCAGCTCCTCCAACGCCCGGCGCACGTTCGGATCGTTCGGATGGCCTTCGATATCGGCGTAAAACTGCGTCGCCACGAATTTTCCGCCGAGCTGATAGCTTTCCAGCTTGGTCATGTTGATGTTGTTGGTGGCAAAGCCGCCGAGCGCCTTGTAGAGCGCGGCTGGAATGTTGCGGACGTTGAAGACGAAGGTGGTGACGACCTTTTCTTCCGCCGAATTCCGTTGCGCCCATTCCTCGTCGCGGGACAGGACGACGAAGCGGGTCACGTTGTTTTCCGTATCCTCGACATTTTCGGCGATGATCTCAAGCCCGTAGAGATCGGCGGCAAGGCGTGGCGCCAAGGCGGCCATCGAGCGGTCGCCGGTTTCCTGCACGAGTTTCGCCGCCCCCGCCGTATCGCCGGCGATCACCGGCTTCCAGCCATTGGCGCGAACGATCTTGCGGCACTGGCCGAGCGCGTGGATATGGCTGTGCACCGTGCGGATCTCGTCCTTGATAACACCGGGCAGCACCATCAGCTGGAAGCGGATCGGCATGAAATATTCGCCAATGATGTGCAGCCGCGACTCCGGCAGTAAATGGTGAATATCGGCGACGCGCCCTGCGATCGTGTTCTCGATCGGGATCATCCCGATATCGGCGTCGCCGTTGTCGACCGCCGTGAAAGCGTCCTCGAAGGTCTGGCAGGGCAGCGGCTCCATGGTCGGAAACATGTCGCGGCTGGCCATGTCGGAATTGGCGCCGAATTCGCCCTGAAAGGCGATCCTGTTGGTCTTGATGTTCATGATGGTTCCGTCAGTTCGACTTTGCGGAGAGGATGCACCGCGCTTTTTCGAGGTCGGCGGGAGTATCGACACCGAGCGGAACCGTGTCAACGATCTCGGCGTCGATGCGCATGCCGGCTTCCAGCGCCCGCAGCTGCTCCAGCGATTCGCGCTTTTCGAGCGTTGAGGGGCCGAGCGAGACGAACCGTTCGAGCGCAGCGCGCCGATAGGCATAAAGGCCGATATGATGGTAGAGCGGCCCCTGGCCGTAAGGCGCGGTTGCCCGCGTGAAATAGAGCGCGTGTAGCCGGTTGGCGGAAATCGGCGAGCCGACGATCTTGACGATGTGCGGCGCGGTTTTGTCTTCCTCATTGTCGATTTCGGTCGTCAGCGTACCGATATCGACCGCCTCGTTCTCGAGCGGGCGCAAAGCCGCGCGCACCGTTCCCGGATCGATCGTCGGCAGATCGCCCTGGACGTTGACGATGATTTTCGCCCTTCCCTCCGGATCGACTTTCGTCAGCGCCTCAAAGATCCGATCGGAACCCGATTGATGGTCTGCACGGGTCATGACGACTTCGAAGCCGGCGGCGGCCACGGCATCGAACACTCTTGTGTCGTCGACGGCGACGACGACGCGGCCGATGACTGCCTCCCTGGCGCGCATCGCCACCTGCACGATCATCGGCAGACCGCAAATATCGGCCAGCGGCTTGCCCGGAAGCCGGGTGGAGGCCATGCGCGCCGGGATCAATACGAGCACGCCGTCTAAATTTGAATCACTCATGGTTCGGGCCTTCTATTCCGGGCTGAAAAGTGTCAAAAAGTCTCACGCACAAGACCATTTAGACAGTTGCAACGATCACCCAAAAGACATAGGTTCCGCGCGATTTCAAGATGGTCCGGTTTATGGTCTGCCGGCTGCAAGGGGAGCATTGCAGATGAATTCATACGTCAATACGGCCGTTGGGGCGCTGCTCGGAACGATTTTCGTTCTGATGTCTGTCTCCATCGCGTCCGAAGGGATCTTCCATTCCGAAGCACCGGAAAAGGAAGGTTTCGCGATCGTTGCCGAAGAGGCGCCCGCTGCTGGCGGTGAGGCTGCGCCTGCCGTTGCCGTTCCGATCGCTCAATTGCTCGCTTCAGCAGATGCCAAGGCCGGTGAAACTGCCTTCAAGAAGTGTCAGGCCTGTCATGACGGCGCCAAAGGGGGACCGAACAAAGTCGGTCCCAACCTCTTTGGTGTCGTAGATCGCCCGATCGCCTCGCATGCAGGCTTCGCCTATTCCGCTCCCATGAAGGATTTCTCCAAGGGCGGCAGCGAGAAGTGGACCTTCGAAAATCTCAACAAGTTCCTGCTGGCGCCAAAGAAGGACATTCCAGGCACCGCCATGGGCTTTGCCGGTCTGGCGAAGGATCAGGAGCGCGCCAACGTCATCCTCTACCTGCACACGCTTGCCGATTCGCCGGTCCCGCTGCCGGATCCGAACGCCGCGACGCAGTAACGCGCCAGACAATCGCAAGACATCGAAGCCCGGCCCGCAAGCCGGGCTTTTCTTTGTGTGGATATCAGCTCAGGCGCCGAGGAAATAGGCCCAGAGCGAGACCGTGATGGCGCCCAGCGCCGTCGTCACGGTGATCGTGGAGGCGGCGAGGCTGTGACCGACGCCGAAGCGATTGGCGATCAGCCAGGCGTTGACGCCTGTCGGGACGGAGGACGTCAGCACGATTGCTGCCGTCCATTCGGGGCTGAGATCGAGCAGATGGCTCGCCGCCCACACGCAGCCGGGCAGCAGCAGCAGCTTCAGGCTCGAGGTAACGCTGGCGATGCCGAGATTGCCGGAGACGCCGTATCTCTCCAGCGCCATGCCGAGCGATATCAGCGCCGCCGGACCGGCAATGCCGGCGATCTGCCCGACGACCGTTGCTGCCGTTGCCGGCATGGTGAGACCGGAAAGGTGCATGGCCATGCCGGCTGCAAGGCCGATCACCAGCGGGTTGCGCACGAGGTTGACTGCGATCTGGCGGAGCACGAGCATCATGCTGCGATCGCTTTTGCCGGCGATCTTGCGCTCGGCATGCTCCATCAGCACCGTGCCGGCGACCATCATCACGGGCAGATGCACGGCAAGCAGGATCGACAGCGCCACCAGCCCTTCGTCGCCGACGGTCCGTTCGACGAGGGGCAGGCCGATAAAGATATTGTTGGCGAAGGCCGAGGAAACGCCGGCCAGCACGCCGATCCGTTCGTCGCGGCCGAAGAGGCGTGTGGCGGCGATATGGCCGGCCGTCCAGGTGATGGCAACGCCCGAAAAATAGACGATCCAGAGCCGGAAGGGCGAGGCGCCATGAAAATCCGCCTCGGCGATGGTGCGGAAGAGCAGAAGCGGCACGGCGATCTTGAAGACGAATTCGCTGAGCGCTTCGCCGACATTCGACGCCATCAATCCGCTGCGAACGATCACCCAGCCGATGAGAATCAGAATGAAGACGGGAAGGACGTCGAAAATGATGGCTGACATAAGGGAGGCTGCTCTGCGCGGGGGAGTATATGACCTCTACAGCGCCGCGTCTTTTCGAGAGGCGCAAAGGACGCTGTAGTACTTTTGAATTAAGGATTATGCAGTAGCAGCAAACGGCTTGGAATGAAAAGGCAATAGCCGCCCGCTCCGGCAGCCCGGGCATCCGAAAGCAAAAAAAGCGGGCACAGCCCGCTTTTCCGCTCCGGCCTTTGCCGGATATCCGGATCATGAAGCTGCCAGTTCATCCGTGGTCAGCATCGCGCCGGTAAGATCGAAGGGATCATCCCTCGTGCGCCCGGCTGCAACTGAAAGCTGCTCATGCCGGTCTTCCTGCGAGTATTTCTAGATATTGAAAATGACAGGGACATGACGAACAGGCGGCACTTTTGCGAAGAAATAGAGAAGCCATCCACCATTTATCCTTCCAAACCGCGGAAATTTCGCTAAGACCAAACCCCGGCTATCACAAACTCCGGGACCCCCCATTTCATGACAAGATTCGATGTTCTGACAGTCGGCAACGCAATCGTGGATATCATTGCCCGTTGCGACGACCAGTTCCTCATTGACAACCAGATCACCAAGGCGGCGATGAACCTCATCGATGCCGAACGCGCCGAACTCTTGTATTCGCGCATGGGACCGGCGCTCGAAGCTTCCGGCGGCAGCGCCGGCAACACGGCGGCGGGCGTGGCGAGCCTCGGCGGCAAGGCTGCCTATTTCGGCAATGTCGCCCAAGATCAGCTCGGTGACATCTTCGCGCACGATATCCGCGCCCAGGGCGTCCATTACCAGACCCGGCCGAAGGGCACCTTCCCGCCGACGGCGCGTTCGATGATCTTCGTCACCGAGGACGGCGAGCGTTCGATGAACACCTATCTCGGCGCTTGCGTCGAGCTCGGCCCGGAAGACGTCGAGACCGACGTCGTGGCCGACGCCAAGGTTACCTATTTCGAAGGTTATCTCTGGGATCCGCCACGCGCCAAGGAAGCGATCCTCGATTGTGCCCGCATCGCCCATGAAAACGGCCGTGAAATGTCGATGACGCTGTCCGACAGCTTCTGCGTCGACCGTTATCGCGGCGAATTCCTCGATCTGATGCGCTCCGGCAAGGTCGATATCGTCTTCGCCAATCGCCAGGAAGCGCTATCGCTCTACGAGACCGACGATTTCGAGGAGGCGCTGAACAGGATCGCCGCCGATTGCAAGATCGCCGCCGTGACGATGAGCGAGAATGGCGCCGTCATCCTGAAGGGCCGCGAGCGTTTTTACGTCGATGCGATCAGGATCAGGGAAGTGGTCGATACGACCGGTGCCGGCGATCTTTTCGCCTCCGGCTTCCTCTATGGCTACACGCAGGGACGCTCTCTCGAGGATTGCGGCAAGCTCGGCTGCCTGGCTGCCGGCATCGTCATCCAGCAGATCGGCCCGCGCCCGATGACCTCGCTTTCCGAGGCAGCTAAACGGGCAGGGCTTATTTGAAGGCTTCGCCGGGATAGGCGCCCCAGATCTCCGACTGCGCCACCCAGCCCGAGGCGCCGTCGGATTCGGCACGGCACCAGTCGCCGTTGCATTCGCCGATCGTCAGCATCACGCCGGGTTCGAGCTTCGCGACGATCGAGGCGGAGGGCTGCGCCTCGCGGCGCAGATTGACATAGATGCCCTTGCCCTTGGTCTTCATCCATGGGGCGGCAATCGCCGCGCGCTGGCCTGACAGCAGCGACTGGTTGACCCAGCCTTCGGTGCCGTCGGCATCGCGGATGCGGCGCCAGTTGTCGTATTCCTGGATGATCTCCACCGGCAGGCCGGATTTCAGGTACATCCACGACACCGCGTAATCCGTTCCCGGACCGATGCGCAGGTTGACGCGCTTGGATTTCAGCGTAACGAAGCGCGGCAATGGCAGTCCGCTTGGTCCCTTGGCCGCCTGCGCATGGGCGAACTCGACGGTTCCCATGGACGCAGTCAAGGCGACGGCAAGGGCGAGGCAGGACTTCAGGACTTTGCTGCGCATGGAAGTTTCCGTTTGCTCGAATTCGCGGGCAGGCACGGCCTGCTCGCGCTCCGGGCTCTGACATTCCCCGGCTGCACCACGAGTTTTGTTTGTCTTCGCGTGCGGGTCTGGTAGAAAATGCCCGGAATGGGAAAATTATCACCCCTCTTGGTTAAAGACCTCTGAACAAGGCACCACAGGCAGCCATGACAGCGAAGAAAAAACCGAAGGTCTACATCACCCGCAAGCTGCCGGATGCCGTCGAAACCCGCATGCGCGAACTCTTCGACGCCGAGCTGAACATCGACGACGCGCCGCGCTCCGTTCCCGAGCTGATCGCTGCGGTCAAGACCGCCGATGTGCTGGTGCCGACTGTCACCGATCGCATCGACGCGGCGCTGATCGAACAGGCGGGACCGCAGATGAAGCTGATTGCGAGCTTCTCCAACGGCACCGATCACATCGACGTCGAGGCGGCGGCGCGCAAGGGCATCACCGTCACCAACACGCCGAACGTCCTGACCGAGGACACCGCCGATATGACCATGGCGCTGATTCTCGCTGTTCCGAGAAGGCTCGGCGAAGGTGCGCGCGTGCTGACCGACAAGCCGGGCGAATGGGCAGGCTGGTCTCCGACCTGGATGCTCGGCCGGCGTATTCACGGCAAGCGGATCGGCATCGTCGGCATGGGCCGCATCGGCACGGCGGTGGCCCGCCGCGCCAAGGCTTTCGGCCTGTCGATCCATTACCACAACCGCAAGCGCGTCAATCCGGCCGTCGAGGACGAGCTGGAGGCGACCTATTGGGAAAGCCTCGACCAGATGCTTGCCCGCGTCGACATCGTTTCGGTCAATTGCCCGTCGACGCCGGCGACCTTCCACCTGATCTCGGCGCGCCGTCTGGCGCTGCTGCAGCCGACGGCCTATCTCGTCAACACTGCGCGCGGCGACGTGGTCGATGAAGCTGCGCTGATCAAGTGCCTGAGGGAGGGACGGATCGCCGGGGCCGGCCTCGACGTCTTCGAGAACGAGCCTGCAGTCAACCCGAGGCTCATCAAGCTCGCCAATGAGGGCAAGGTCGTGCTGCTGCCGCATATGAGTTCGGCGACGATCGAAGGCCGCATCGACATGGGCGACAAGGTCATCATCAATATCCGCACCTTCATCGACGGTCACAGACCGCCGAATCGGGTACTGCCAGGGCGTTAGAGCGCATCTCAGGATCGAGATACGCGAGGCGCATCAAGACGCAAGGACCTTGCGCATCTCGATGAACGTCGTCCTGGCAAAGCCGGGGTGGGCCTTTTCGGCGGTTCTGGAAAATCCCCAGGCGGCAAAGACGGCGTGGTTGTCGGTAAGTTCGATCCGCGTTTCCAGCCGCAAGGCGGGAAGGCCGAGCGCCACAGCGGTCTCCTCGGCAATTGTCAGCAGTCGTTTGCCGAGGCCCTTGCCCTGCACCTCAGGCAGAACGGCGAGCTTGCCGACATAGAGACAATCGGCCTCCGGCCGCAGGAAGAGGCAGCCGACCAGCTTTTCGCCGTCGATGGCGACATGGCCGATCTCGGTCCCGGCCTTTTCGGCCAGTGATGCGGTCGTCAGCTTGAGCGCCGAAGATGGCGGGTCGATCCTGCCATTCATGGAGGCGAAGGCGGAAAGGATCAGCGTCAGCAGTTCATCCCAGCGCGTGAAAGTCTGATCAAGCGGAACAATCCTCATCCCGCTTGTCTCTGTGTCGTACGGCGTCGTTTGTAGCGGATGGTGTCGAAGCGGGCCGAGAGCGCGTCGTAGAGCAGCAACCGTCCGACCAGCGGTTCGCCGGTGCCGGTGATGAGTTTGATCGCCTCCATCGCCATCATCGTGCCGATGACGCCGGTCAGCGCGCCGATGATGCCGGCCTCGGCGCATGCGGGAATCAATCCGGCCGGCGGCGCTTCCGGAAACAGGTCACGATATCTAGGGTTTGGCGTTCCGTCCTCAGCCGTTTCATAGGGCTTGAGAACCGTCAACGAGCCGTCGAAGCGCCCGACGGCGCCGGTGACGAGCGGAATGCGCGCTTCATCAGCCGCATCGGCGGCGGCATAACGGGTGTCGAAATTGTCGGAGCCGTCGATCAGCAGATCGAAGCCCGAGAGCTGACGGCGGGCGGCCTCCGGGGAAAAGCGTTCCTCGAAGCGGATCAGTCGGACATGCGGATTGAGCCTGGCGATGGCGAAGGCGGCGCTCTCCGTCTTCAATTCGCCGATCGTGCCGGAATCATGGATCACCTGGCGCTGCAGGTTCGACAGCGACACCCGGTCGTCGTCGACGATCCCGAGCGTGCCGACGCCGGCTGCGGCCAGATATTGCAGGACCGGCGCACCGAGGCCGCCGGCGCCGATCACCAGCACGCGGGCGGCTTTCAGTTTCTGCTGACCGGCGCCGCCGATCTCGGGCAGCAGGATGTGGCGGTGATAGCGCGCGATTTCTTCCGGGCTGAGCGGTTCCATGGCGCCGATGTTATCATGACGCCCGACGCCGGGAAAAGCCGCCTCCGTCATTCGAACACCCTTCCGTCGGCCACCGTGAAAAACTGCGCCCTGTCGCCGAGTGCCGAAAACATCGCGCGATCCGTTCCGGTCATGAAGGCCTGGCCGCCGAGCCCGTCGATAAGGTCGAAGAGCGCGGCGCGGCGGCCCTCGTCGAGATGGGCTGCGATCTCGTCGAGCAGCAGGATTGGCGCATGGCCGGTGAGATTGCCGACGAGCCGGGCATGCGCAAGCACCAGACCGACAAGCAGCGCTTTCTGCTCGCCGGTGGAGCAACGCTCCGCCTCCATCGCCTTTTCGCGGTGATGCACGATGAGATCGGCCCGGTGCGGCCCCTCAAGCGTGCGCCCTGCGCCGGCATCGCGGTAGCGGCTCTCCGCCAGCATCGCCGCGTAGTCGTCCTCAAGGTCGACCGAGGGGCGCGAGAACTGACCGTCCATGAAGCCCGAAAGCTGCAGCGATGCCGAAGGGAAGGGCGAGCTTTCGCGGGTTTCCTCGATCAACCGGGTCAGCAGGCCGAGCATCTCCTGCCGGGCGAGCGCCATGGCGATGCCGAGGCTTGCCATCTGCTCCTCGATGCCGGCAAGCCAGGAGGGATCGAAGCGCCCTTCATCCAGCAATTTGTTGCGGCTGCGCATGGCGCGCTCGAAATCGCTGGCGCGGCGGCCATGAGCGGGATCGAGCGACAGCACCAGCCGGTCAAGAAAGCGCCGCCGGTCGGAAGAGGCGCCGGTAAAGAGGCCGTCCATCGCCGGTGTCAGCCAGAGAAGGCGCAGATGGTCGGTCAGTTCGTCGGCAGTCTTTGCCGTCGTGCCATTGATGCGCAGCCTGCGGGCGGTGGTCTCCTCGCCCGTTTCGATGCCGGTGCCGATCTCGACGTCGCCCTCCATGCCGTCGAGCGCGGCGAAGACCGAAAAGCCGCCGGCCGCGCCGACGCGGGTAATGTCGCCATAAGCCGCACGGCGCAGACCGCGGCCGGGCGATAGCAACGAGACGGCCTCCATGAGATTGGTCTTGCCGGCACCGTTGTCTCCCGTCAGCACGGCATGCCGACCATCAAGGGTAAGGGCCGCCGCCACATAGTTGCGGAAGTCTGTCAGTTTCAGACGGGAAAGAGAAACTTTGTGCGGCATCGAATGTCCGGAATCGTAAAGCGTGACAGCTAAGCCGAAGCGGCGCTGATGGCAAGGCTGGCAGCTTTTTGGCCGCGGGGACTTGTACCGCCGCTGCTGCCGAACGTCAGGACGCGGCGGCTGGCGCCACGCAGGACATATATTTCAGATGATCCCGTGACAGAAGCCCTTGTGTCCGACATCCTCCCGATGGAACAGCAGCCATGGCACTTTCGAAATTCGGTTAAAAATACAACCATCCGAGATGCCTGACATCGCCAGACCGATCCTGTCGACAGTCATTGCCAATGTCTTCCAGCGCCGAATATTCAAGGTTTGCCGCCATCCTCCAAGGCTACTGACGCAACGTAAAGCCCAAAAAAGTTGGTTGAATTTTGCAACTGCTGGGTTGAGTTATCCGGCGCAAACGATATGGTAAACGGACCGTTTATGTATAAGAGAGTAATGAAGTGCCAGATCCGGTTGATATTATCGTCGGTCGCAACGTCAGACAGTTTCGCGCCCTTCGCCGTGTTTCTCAGCTCGAGCTTGGCGAAGCACTCGGACTGACTTTCCAGCAAATCCAGAAATACGAGAAGGGGGCGAACCGCGTTTCCGCCAGCAAGCTGCATCAGATCGCGGTTTTTCTCGACGTCGAGATCTCCGCTCTCTTCGAGGGTGCCGGCATGTCGCCATTCGGCAGCCGTGTCGAACTCAGCCCCGACGCCTATGCGCTTGCGCTGAGCTACGACAAGCTGAACTCACCGGCAGGCAAGGAAGCGGTCAAGACCATCGTCACCCTCATGACGGGGGAAGCGGCCGAAACCACCGCCTGATTCCACTGCAGCAATCACGGTTCCCACGGAAAGCACGACCTATTCAAGGTCTGGATGGCTTCCGGACGCCTGCGGGTGTGCAGCAATATTGGGAGGATGACCTGCATCAGAACAAAGACCGGAAGCAGACCGCCTGATTGAGGTTTGATGCCGCGCGCTTCAGTGAATCTCGCATTCGTGCAGCGCCATCAGCAGATCGTCCTGCGTCTGGTGGCCGGCATGATAGAGGTCGATCGCGATGCTGGCAATGGAAAGGCCTTGCTGGCTGCGAAGCTTGATGTTGCGCTCGGCGCACCATGTGTAGATGGCGCCGGCAAGAACGTCGACATCTTCGGACTGAGAGGAAAAGGCTGGCGCCATGGCTGATACCCTTGGTTTGTTTGTTCCCGCTAGCGCTAAGGACGCTCTATCACTTTGATTTGGTGCATGCCCCCGAAATCGATTCCGGCTCCCAGGGTCATGCACTGACGGCAGAGACTGAATTCATTTGGAAAACTTGCAAGCGGCATCATCTGGCTGCGTTAACGCAAGTCATCGTCCCGCCCGCCGCCGTATCGATCCGGGACAGATTCGCCGGCATGGACGGCGAATGTCGCAAATCGAGATTCCGGGAACAAAAAAACCGGAGACGTTTCCGTCCCCGGCTTTCGTAATGGGCATGTCGATCGCGGCTCAGCCTTCGAAGAATTCCTTCATGCGGGCAAAGAAGCCCGTCGATTCGGGATTGTTCTCCTTGGAGGAAAGCTGCTCGAATTCCTGAAGCAGTTCGCGCTGGCGCTTGGTGAGCTTTTGCGGCGTCTCGATCTGGATCTGGATGTAGAGGTCGCCCGTCTGCACCGAACGCAGCACCGGCATGCCCTTGCCCTTGAGACGGAACTGTTTGCCGACCTGAGTGCCCTCGGGCACGGTGACGCGGGACTTGGTGCCGTCGAGCGTCGCCACGTCGAAGGTGCCGCCGAGTGCCGCCGTCGTCATCGAGATCGGAACGGCGCAATAGAGATCGGCTCCGTCGCGCTGGTAGAATTCATGCGGTTTGACGGACAGGAAGATATAGAGGTCGCCTGCCGGTCCGCCGCGGGCGCCGGCCTCGCCTTCGCCCTGCAGCCGGATGCGGGTGCCGTCCTCGATGCCGGCCGGGATATTGACCGAGAGCGAACGCTCTTCCGTCACACGGCCCTGGCCGTGGCACTTCGGACACGGATCGGGAATGATCTGGCCGCGGCCGTGGCAGGTCGGGCAGGTCCGTTCGATCGAAAAGAAGCCCTGTGCCGCGCGCACGCGCCCCGTTCCCTGGCAGGTGCCGCAGTTCTTCGGCTGCGTGCCGGGTTTGGCGCCTGAACCCGAACAGACGTCGCAGGTGATCGACGTCGGAACGCGGATCTGCGCCGTCTTGCCGGAAAAAGCCTCTTCCAGCGTTATTTCCATGTTGTAGCGAAGATCGGCGCCACGTTCGCGGCCGCCCGACGAGCGCTGGCGCGCGCGCCCTCCACCCATCATCTCGCCGAAGATATCCTCGAAAATGTCGGAGAAACCGCCGCCAGCAAATCCGCCGCCACCGCCGCCCATGCCGCCATGCTCGAAGGCCGCATGACCATAACGATCATAGGCCGCCCGCTTCTGCGGGTCCTTGAGCATCTCATAGGCTTCGTTGATTTCCTTGAACTTCCGTTCGGCGTCCTTGTCATCCGGGTTCTTGTCCGGATGGTATTTCATCGCCAGTTTGCGAAAGGCGCTCTTCAGCTCTTTCTCGTCCGCCGACTTGGCTACACCCAGAGTTTCGTAAAAGTCCGCTTTTGCCATTAAGGATTAAACCCCGGAAATGGATTTCCGGCTGCCATGGTGAGCAGCCGGATCAGATGTTGAAGCATAACCACGCCGTCGCGGATTACGCGGACTTCTTGCGGTCGTCGTCCTTGATTTCCTCGTAGTCGGCATCAACGACATTGTCGCCGCTTTCCGCGGAGGCATCGCCGGCAGCGCCGCCTTCGGCCTGCTGTGCTTCATAGATCGCCTGGCCGAGCTTCATCGACACTTCCATCAGCGTCTGGGTCTTGGCCTTGATGTCGTCGGCATCGGGCTCGGACGCTTCCGACGCCGTTTTCAGTGCGGCGATCGCATCCGAGATCGCGGTGCGGTCGGCCTCGGAAACCTTGTCGCCGTAATCCTTCAGCGACTTTTCCGAGGAATGGATCAGGCTTTCGGCCTGGTTCCGGGCTTCGACGGCCTCGCGGCGCTTCTTGTCTTCGGTGGCATGGGCTTCGGCATCCTTCACCATCTTCTCGATGTCGGCGTCGGAGAGACCGCCGGACGCCTGGATGCGGATCTGCTGTTCCTTGCCGGTGCCCTTGTCCTTGGCCGAAACCTGGACGATGCCGTTGGCGTCGATGTCGAAGGTGACTTCGATCTGCGGCATGCCGCGCGGCGACGGGGGCAGACCGACGAGGTCGAACTGGCCGAGCAGCTTGTTGTCGGCAGCCATTTCACGCTCGCCCTGCGAAACGCGGATGGTCACGGCCTGCTGGTTGTCTTCGGCGGTCGAAAACGTTTGGCTCTTCTTCGTCGGGATCGTCGTGTTGCGTTCGATCAGGCGGGTGAAGACACCACCGAGCGTCTCGATGCCAAGCGACAGCGGCGTCACGTCGAGGAGCAGCACGTCCTTGACGTCGCCCTGCAGAACGCCGGCCTGGATGGCGGCGCCAAGCGCCACCACTTCATCCGGGTTGACGCCCTTGTGCGGCTCCTTGCCGAACAGCTGCTTGACGACTTCCTGTACCTTCGGCATGCGGCTCATGCCGCCGACGAGAACCACTTCGTCGATTTCGGCAGCAGTGACGCCGGCATCCTTGAGCGCTGCCTTGCACGGCGCGATCGTGCGCTGGACGAGATCGTCGACCAGGCTTTCGAGCTTGGCGCGAGTCAGCTTCAGCGTCAGATGCTTCGGGCCGGAGGCGTCGGCCGTGATGAACGGCAGGTTGATTTCGGTCTGCTGCGAGGACGAAAGCTCGATCTTTGCCTTTTCCGCAGCTTCCTTGAGGCGCTGCAGGGCAAGCTTGTCGTTCTTCAGGTCAATGCCGTTGTCTCTCTTGAACTCGGCAACGAGATATTCGACGAGACGCATGTCGAAGTCTTCACCGCCGAGGAAGGTATCGCCGTTGGTGGACTTCACTTCGAAGACGCCGTCGCCGATCTCGAGGATCGAAATATCGAAAGTGCCGCCGCCAAGGTCGTAGACGGCAATCGTCTTGCCTTCTTTCTTGTCGAGACCGTAGGCAAGCGCTGCAGCAGTCGGCTCGTTGATGATACGCAGGACTTCAAGCCCGGCGATGCGGCCGGCATCCTTGGTTGCCTGGCGCTGCGCGTCGTTGAAGTAGGCGGGAACGGTGATGACGGCCTTCTCGACCTTCTCGCCGAGATAGGATTCGGCGGTTTCCTTCATCTTCTGAAGGATCATCGCGGAAATCTGTGCGGGCGAGTAGCCCTTGCCATTGGCTTCGACCCAGGCGTCGCCATTGTCGCCCTTGACGATGGTGAAGGGAACGAGGTGCTTGTCCTTCTCGACGGTCGGATCTTCGTAGCGGCGGCCGATCAGGCGCTTGACTGCAAAGAGCGTATTCGTCGGGTTGGTGACTGCCTGGCGCTTGGCCGGCTGACCGACGAGGCGTTCGCCATCATCGGAAAATGCCACCATGGAAGGGGTCGTACGCGCACCTTCCGCGTTCTCGATGACCTTCGCGTCCTTGCCGTCCATAACTGCGACGCAGGAATTCGTCGTTCCGAGGTCGATACCAATTACTTTTGCCATGTCATTCTCTCCTTGAAGCAAGCTGTGGGAACCCCGAGAAGGCATTTCCCTGACAGCCCCTTACGGGATGGGTCTACTTAAGATTACGCAATCGTGATTGCGGTGATGCGGCGTATATAAGGAGCGGTTTTCTGGACTGCAAGGCGAGAAATGGCCCGGAATCCAGCAAAACGAATGTGTTGCATTCAATTTTGACAGTAGCCGGGAAAGAGGTCGCCCTGTGTCCGGAAACCGGCCGATTTCTGAAGCATGTCGCGCAAAACCGTGTAGCGTTTTTGCGACAACGACATGCGTAAAACAAAGACTCAAAGCGCGAGGCGCGAATCCGAAAGATCATGGCGCGCTTTAGAGCATCGGGCGTGGGCCGGGCATGCAGCAAAGATCTCACTGGCCCATGATCAGATCGAGCAGCGTCGTGCGCCGCGGCTGGACGGAAGAGGTTGTCTGCGGGCCCCCGACATCCCCAGGCGGCACCATGCCCTCATAGTTCGAACCTCCGCCTTCGGCAATGTCTGCGGGAGGAACCGGGCCGTTGCCAGAGGTTGCCGCCTGCTGCCGGGCAGGCGCTTGCGGATAGCGGTTTGCATTGTCGTCGCCGCCGAAGACGCCGGAAATGATGCCGCCGATCGTCGATGGCGGCGCTTCGGCCGTCACCGGTTGTCCGCTGCCCAGCTGCCCGTCGCCCGGTGCCTCAGCCATCGGCTGACCATTGTTCGGATCGGCGATCAACTGGCCGTTGCCGAAGAGCGGTGCCGGCGAAAGACCCTTGTGGGCGGCGATCATGAATTCCTTCCAGGCCTTGGCCGGCAAGCCGCCGCCGGTCACTTTCTTCATCGGCTTGCCGTCGTCATTGCCGAACCAGACCCCGGTGGTGAGATTGCTGGTGAAGCCGACGAAGAGCGCGTCGCGCGAATTCTGGGTGGTGCCAGTCTTTCCCGCCGCCTGCCAGCCGGGGATCTTGGCGCTCTTGCCGGTGCCGTTGTCGATGACGCCCATCATCATCGCATCCATCTGGGCGACGATCTGCTCGGACAGCACGCGCGGCGGGCTGTCATAGGTATTTTCGTAGAGAACTTTGCCTTCGGCCGTCGTCACTCGGCGGATGACGTGCGGCGTCGCCTTGTAGCCGCCGTTCATGAAGGCGGCATAGGACGCGGTGAGTTCCATCAGAGACACCTCGGACGTGCCGAGCGCGATCGAGGCGTTCGGCTGCAGCTCGCTTTCAATTCCGAGCCGGTGGGCAAGCTTGATCACCTGATCCGGTCCGTCATACATCACCAGCTGGGCGGCCACCGTGTTCAGCGATTTGGCAAGCGCAGTCGCCAGCGTCACTTCGCCATTGTATTTCTTCTCGTAATTTTCGGGCGTCCAGTCGCCGATCCGAATCGGCGCGTCGTTGAACACCGAATAGGGCGTCAGCCCCTTCTCGAGTGCTGCGGCATAGACGAAGGGCTTGAACGAGGAACCCGGCTGGCGTTTGGCCTTGACGGCGCGGTTGAACTGGCTCGTCGCATAGTCCCTGCCGCCGACGAGCGCCCGGATCGCGCCGGTGCCGTCGATCGAGACAAGGGCCGCCTGCGAGGCGTCGAGTTTGCCGCCCTCCTTGTCGAGTACGTCGACCAGCGATTGCTCGGCCTTCTTTTCCAGCGACTTGTCGATGGTCGTATCGACGATGACGTCTTCCTTGACGTCGCCGATCAGACCCGGCAGCGCGTCCATCACCATGTCGGCGACATAGTGCCCGGCGCCCGACCAGTAGCTCTTGGCCGAAGCCGGGGTCTGCGACATCGCCGTCTTGACCTCGGAATCGGTGATGAAACCCTGTTCGCGCATCGCCGCGAGCACGAGTTGGGCGCGTGCATTCGCAGCTTCCGCATCGCGGGCCGGCGAAAGCCGCGACGGCGCCTTGAGCAGGCCGGCCAGCACAGCGGCCTCGCCGAGGTTTACGTCACGCGCCGATTTGTTGAAGTAGCGGCGCGAGGCTGCCTCGACGCCATAGGCGTTCGATCCGAAGAACACCCGGTTTAGATACATGGCAAGGATCTGGTCCTTGGTGTACTTCTGCTCCAGCCACAGCGACAGCAGCACCTCCTGCACCTTGCGTTCCAGCGTTCTTTCAGGCGAGAGGAAGAGGTTCTTGGCAAGCTGCTGCGTCAGCGTCGAGCCACCCTGGACCATGTGGCCAGCCGTGAGATTGGTCACGATCGCCCGGCCGAGGCCGAGCGGATCAACGCCGAAATGCGAATAGAAACGCCGATCCTCGATGGCGATGACGGCTTCCGGAATATAGGGCGACATGTTTTCGAGCGACAGCGCCTCGCCGCCGGTGGCGCCGCGATTGGCAATGACGCTGCCGTCGACAGCGGTGATCTTGACGTTCGGCGGCCGCTCCGGGATCGCCCATGTGCTGGCGCTCGGCATGCGCGAGCCATAATAGACCACGAGCCCGGCAACGCCGATGCCGGCCCAGATGAAAAGCACGACGCACCAGTAAATCATGCGGCGCATGAAGCCGAACAACCCGCCGCCTTCACGCTCCCGCGGCTCGCGCCGTCGCCGGGAGGCGGGGCGCTGCGGCGGGGGGTTCGAGCCGCCGCGGCGCGGAGATCGGCCTCCGGCGATGCGATCGTCGGCATCGAGCGAGAATTCGTCATCGTCGCGTGCCGGGCGGCCGCTGAAGGAGGGTTCTATTCTGTCGCCTGATCTGCCTCTGCCTGCCATCGCGGACCGGTCACACCCCATGTTCGATCGCGAAGTCAGCTTCGCATAACGGCGTCCTTCTCCAGCGCGGCGCGTCTTTTAGACACACAAAGCACGCTGCAGCGGGCACCGTGATCACCCGACTGAACTGTAAATGCGGCGATTTAACGGGGTGTTAATAATGGAAAGTAAAGCAGATAGCGCCGCTCAGAACTGGCGAGCCTCGTAATCGTCGATGGTCTCCGGATCCTGCTTATATTCCCACTCGCCCAGATGAAAGCGGCGCCAGATCTGGCCGGAAGGATTGAGGTTCGCCCCATCGGTGAGGCGCACAGGCAGGATAGGGTTGTGTTTATGCCAAACGGTAACATCTGTAGCGGCCGCCCGAGGGGCGAAAAGCCCGAAGAAAGCCAGGTAGTCTTGCGTCATTAGGGTCCAGCCTCGAACGGATCAAGATTGATCCGCAACTTCACAAAAATGCAATAAAGAATCCTGCAATACAAGAGCATCGCGGTGGCCTCACATCAAATTGTCGGTGACCGCATTCGAGGATCGATGCTTCCCCCCCGGCTCTTATCTTGCGCTCACCGGCCAAGCCGCACGCCTCATGAAAAAAGACCTGAAGTGCGTCACGTGAATCACTGATGATACGACGCATTTTTCAGTGCCGGGCGTCTTTTCGAGAAACATAAAAAATGCTGCAACACATTGAATTGCCACATTTTGTTTCGTCAAATCGGTTCTGCTTCAAGGAATTATGCAGCAGGTGGAACCAATAGGCTTCGCGATTGTTTATGAAGAAGCGGGACAGCCCCTCACGTCCCGCGAATGATCGGCCGTCTCCCCTCAACGCGTGCCGATCGACATCAGGCCCGGTGCATCCCTCACAAGGGAGCGCCGGGCTTTTTCTTGGATGTTTGCCCTTGGCTTGGCAAACTTGGAGGGCGGCGCGGCCGCCCCTTTCTATTCATTCGTCGCAGGTGGGATCGCCGGGGCGGCAATCAAAATCCCTGCGGTCCGGCCTGCGATCATCGCCTCTCCGGTCGTCCCTCTGCCGTTCACCTCTTTGCCGATCGTCCCTTTGATTGTCGTCGCGCCAGTCACGATCTCGGTCGCGCCCATCGCGGTCGCCATCCCGCTCGCGCCAGTTGCGGTCGCGATCCCGGTTATCCCGATCCCGATTGTCGCGGTCGCGGTAGTAATAATCCGGGCCGCGGCTCCAGCGGTCACGGTCGCGATAGAAATCACGGTTGCGATAATAGCGGTCCCAGTAATTGTCGACGCTGAAGCGGATAACCGGAATGCCGAGCGGACGGTAATATTGCGGGCCGACATAGATGCGGCGCTGCTGGTAGAGGGCCTGCACGTACTGGCCGGAAACCCAGCCGCGGCCGCCGTAGAATTCGACGTCGCACCAGTTGACGTCGGAAAGGCATCCGCGGATCTCGACGGAAGAACCGGCGGGTATGACGGCAACGGCAGGATATCGGGTGCTCGGACCGGCACGCATGTTGACATTCGCCGTCGAGTAGCCCTCGGCAGCCTGCGCTATGGCGGGAGCCAGCATAAGCAGGCCGGCGGCTGCGATTTTAACAAAGAGATTTTTCACGCTTCTCAGTCCTTGTTGGCACGCTTTTCAGGCAGCGCTTGGCCGCGTTTCCTTGGCATATGCCACTGAAACAAAAGATAGAGTGATCGCCCGCAGGTTTTTAGGGCGGTATCATTCATCTTATCTTTCAATGGCTTATATGTCGCTCGCGATGAACGTAGCTTGAACGGCGAAGTGTCGGTCATCGCTCCTGGAGCCGCGAGTGGTGCTTCCGGCAAGGGCCGATACCGTTAACGGTCTGTTAACCTTTCGGCGGCAGTCTCACTGCAATACCCGCTTGCTCCTTGACCACGGATGAACTGGCACTGAGATGAGCGGATGACGAAAGGCCGGGTCGAACCGGCCTTTTTGTTGTGCGCCTTTGCTGGCACGCCGGCATGCAAGGCGTGCCACTTCAGTTCAGGCAGCGAGCGCCTGAAGAATCCGCACCCAGGAGCGGATGCCCTTGTGGTAGGAGACGAGCTCGTATTTCTCGTTCGGCGAATGGATGCGATCGTCGCTGAGGCCGAAGCCGACGAGCAGCGATTCCATACCGAGCATCTTCTGGAAATCTCCAACGATCGGGATCGACCCACCCATGCCGATGACGATGGCGGGTTTCGGCCACTCGTCGGAAAGCGCGTTCTTCGCCTTGGTGAGAACAGGCGAATCATAGGAGAGATGGATCGCCGGCGAGCCGCCATGCGGATGGAACTCGACCGAGCAATCGGCGGGAATCTTCGCGCTGATATAGCTGCGGAAAGCCTCGCGAATGGCGGCCGGATCCTGCGTGCCGACGAGGCGGAACGAAACCTTCGCCGAAGCCTTGGCGGCGATCACCGTCTTGAAGCCTTCGCCGGTATATCCGCCCCAGATGCCGTTGATTTCGGCGGTCGGCCGCGCCCAGGTGAGTTCCAGCACCGAGCGGCCTTTTTCGCCCGATGGAATGGAAAGGCCGACTTCGCCGAGGAAGCTCTCCGCGGTCTTGCCAAGCGTCTCCCATGACGCCTTGATGTTTTCGGGCGTTTCCTCGACGCCGTCATAGAAACCGTCAAGCGTAATGCGGCCCGTCTCGTCATGCAGACCGGCAAGAGCCTCGACGAGAATATGGATCGGATTGGCTGCCGCGCCGCCGAAGAGACCGGAATGCAGGTCGCGATCGGCGGCCGTCACGATCACTTCCTCGCCGACGAGGCCGCGCAGCGCTGCGGCGATTGCCGGCGTGTCGCGGTCCCACATGCCGGTATCGCAGACCAGCGCATAATCGGCCTTGAGCTCGGCGGCATTGGCTTCGAGGAAGGGCTTCAGGGAGGGCGAGCCGGATTCCTCCTCGCCCTCGAAGAGGATGGTGACGCGGCAGGGAAGCGCGCCGTTGATCTCCTTATAGGCGCGGCAAGCCTCGACAAAGGTCATCAACTGGCCCTTGTCGTCGGAGGTGCCGCGGCCGGTCAGGATCTTGCGGCCCTCGCCGACATCCTTGATCGATGGCTCGAAGGGGTCGTTTTCCCAGAGCTCGATCGGGTCGACCGGCTGAACGTCGTAATGGCCGTAGAAGAGAACATGCGGAGCATCGGCCGAAGCGCCGGCATGGTGGGCGACCACCATCGGATGGCCAGGCGTATCGCGCACGGAGGCCGTAAAGCCGAGCGTCCCGAGATAGCCGACGAGCCATTCGGCGGCCTTTCGACATTCGGCTTTATAGGCGGGATCGGTCGAAATCGACTGGATGCGCAGAAGCTCGAACAGCCTTTCGAGACTCTTGGAAAGGTTCTGATCCGCGCGCGCAAGCACCTGTTGTACATCCGTCATTTTCGACTCCTTTTTGAAATTCGGCCGGACGATAGACCAAACCAGGAAGGCAGGCGAGGCGGAAAAGGCAAAAATGGGCGGCGCGTAAGGCGTCCAGATCTAGTATCGGGTTCAAGAACATTGCCGGATCTTATAGAAGAAGTTTCTAATTCAATTTACAGTTATTTAGTACAACCTCGATAGCCTGATCGAATTCAGCTGTTCGGGGGGACGGATGTTTGCGGTCATCACATGTATTCGGGACTATCACGATTGGCGCCTGGTGCTTGTGGCGGCCGCGGTTTGCCTGATCGGCGCGATGGCAGCGATGCTGCTGCTTTCCCGCGCCCAGGAATGCGATGCCGGGCGACGCAAGCTCTGGATCGGCGCCGCGGCTTTTGCTTTCGGCACCGGCGTATGGGCAACCCACTTCATCGCGATGCTGGCCTATGACGGCGGCATGCCGATCGGCTACCAACTGGGCCTGACGACACTTTCTTTCCTCCTGTCGGTTGTCGGTTCGTGGGCGGCGATCCTCGTCGCTTCGGAAAGCCGCGGCAGGTTTTCTCGCATCCGCGGCGGCGTCCTGATGGCGCTCGGCATCGCCGCGATGCATCTGACCGGCATGCAGGCGATCGAAACGCAGGCGGTAATCGTCTACGACCCCTATATGACGTTGAGTGCGGTTCTCGCAGGAGCGCTGTTGTCAAGCGCCGCCTTCCACGCCTTTTTCGAATTGAAGGGACCGAGGCGGCTCCTCGCTTCGTCAATCACTTTTGTCCTCGCGATCTGCGCTCTCCATTTCATCTCGATGGCCAGCATCACGCTCGTGCCGGATCCCGGCAAAGAGGTTCCGGCAACGGTGCTCGATGCCAGCCTGCTTGCTGCGATCGTCGTTGTAGCGGCGACGACGCTCATTCTCATTGCGCTCGCAGCGGTCTTTATCGAAAGCCACCTGACGGATCTGAGGGGGCTCGCGAATGCCTCGCAGGAAGGGCTGCTGATCCTGCGGGAAGGCCGGATCATCGATGCCAATGAACGTTTCCAGGAACTCTCCGGCTGGAAGCTTGCCGATCTTGCCGGCAAGGCGCCCTCTGCTGTTTTGGGCGCCGTCCAGGGACAGAACAGGCTCGGCGAGACGCTGCTCAACACCAGGAACGGCAAGGAGACCGCCGTCGAAGTGAACACAAGCAGGATCGTCTATCGCGGGCACAATTGCGACGTTCTGGCGGTGCGCGATCTCAGTGAGCGCAGACAGGCCGAGGAAATGATCGAACATCTCGCCCACCACGATGTTCTCACCGATCTTCCGAACCGATCATTGTTCGACACGCGCATCCGCCAGGCGCTGCAAATGGCCGAACGAAAGAACGGCGAGGTTGCCCTCCTCTATATCGATCTCGATCGCTTCAAGACCGTCAACGACGTTTTCGGCCACGCCGAGGGTGACCGAATTCTCTGCAAAGTCGCCTCTATCCTGCGTCGCGTGACTGATGAAAGTGATACGATCGCCCGCCTCGGGGGCGATGAATTTGCCATCATCCAGCCCTCCGGACAGCAGCCGGCGGCAGCGCAGAAGCTCGCGGCCGTGATCCTCGACGAATTCGCCGTCGAGATGGATACGGCACGCGACCCGACCGCCGTCGGCGTCAGCCTTGGCATCGCCATTTATCCGGCCGACGGCAGCGATGCAGACGAGATCTGCAACAACGCTGATATCGCGCTCTACCGGGTCAAGCACGGTGGCCGCGGCAAGGCCTGTTTTTTCGATGCGGAAATGGACGAGGCCACACGAGCCCGCCGCCTGATCGAAAGCGAACTGCGCCACGCCATCACTCGCCATCAGATCCATCTCAGCTATCAGCCAATTCTCGATGCACATAGCGGCGTGATCAGCGGTTACGAGGCCTTGATGCGCTGGAACCGGCCGGGCCACGGTATATGCGAACCGGACGTCTTCATTCCGATCGCCGAGGAAAGCGGGTCGATAGTCCAACTCGGGGAATGGGTGCTGCAGCAGGCCTGCTCGGAGGCCGCTCGCTGGCCGCATCCGCTGACGATTGCCGTCAACGTCTCGCCGGTGCAGTTCATGCTGCCGAACCTGGCCGAGCGAATCGAAACAATCCTCGAGGAAACGCGGCTCGCGCCAGATCGGCTGGAAATTGAAATCACCGAGGCCGCTCTCTTCCGTGATCGCGATCGGGTGATGACCACGCTGCAGCGTCTGCGCAGTCTGGGAGTTCACATCGTCATGGACGACTTCGGCACCGGTTATTCCTCCCTTTCCAACCTGCGAACCTTCCCTTTCGACAAGATCAAGGTCGACCGCAGCTTCACCGGCATGCTGGAGCATGATGCGGCGGCGCGGTCGATCGTGCGCGCAATCATCGGCCTCGGTCACAGTCTCGGCATGCCTGTTGTGACGGAGGGCGTCGAAACCGAGACGCAGCGCCGGATCGTCGTCGAAGAAGGCTGCGCGCAGGTACAAGGTTTTTTGCTCGGCAAGCCGGATATCGAGCCGAGCATCAAGTTCGCCGCCCGCAGAAACTTCCTGTCTCCGACGGCCGACGCCGACGCGCTGCAGATATCGCGGTGGCGACCTACGCGTCTTGCCTGCGAGTAATCTGGGTCAAAGCGCCTTGGCGTTTTCCAGAAGCCGGCGGATATATTCAAGCGTCAGCTCGCGCTCGAAAACCCGAAACCCTTTAAACAGCGCAAGATCGGCCTCACGCGCGGTCTCGATCGCCTCGGCCTCCATGGCGCGGGCTCTCGGCGTCAGGAAGAGCAGTTGCGCCCGCTTGTCGGATGGATGCGGCCGGCGTTCGATTAGGCCGTCGCGGACCATGCGCGAAAGCGTATTGGCCATGGTCGCCTGCTCGATATCGACCCGCTCGAGAAGCTGTTTCTGGGTCAGCCCGTCCTCGGCCCAGAGTTCCAGCAGAATGGGGAACTGCCCAGGAGAAAAACCGAGCCCGACCGCGCGCTGGTGCAGCGAGCGGGCAAAACCCTTCGCCAGCTGGCTGGCAAGGTAGGCTCCCGAATCCATGCGGTTAAATCCCATGATTGCAAGTTAGGCTCAAAACCATGCCGGAGACAATGCAGCAAATCGCATACGATGCTCCATAACATGCAAGCGGCGATCAGAATTTCGAGTGTCTCGAAAAAACAAAAATCGCCATGGCCTGGAGGTTGGCCATGGCGACTTTAAAGTGGGGACAAAGGCCCGGAGAGGGGGGATAAGGCCTTTGTCCAAGCCTGACGCGGCGGGGGACAAGCCGGTAATCAGACCCGCGGCGCAATCAAGCGCCGGTGACATGGATTTGTGCCTTAGAATGTGGTTTTTCAAGGGAGGGCCATCGTTACAAATCGGTAACAGTTTGGTGAGCCGGAATCCCTGCCGCACAATTCCTGAGATCGGAATCGATGGAAGGATAAAATTATGCAGCAACGCCAAGTGCCCAGCGTCCTTTGCACGTCCGAAAATGCGCGCGGCGACGTAGCGCTCCGAGCGCCATAATCCTTTTCGCGCGCCGAACTTTATGCCGAACTCCATATGGACCTCGTCCCATGCCCGCGCTATCCATGCACGCATGAAAAAAGGCGATCACCTCTTCCTAGTCGATGGTTCCGGATTCATCTTCCGGGCGTTTCATGCACTGCCGCCGCTGACCCGCAAGACCGACGGCCTGCCGATCGGCGCCGTGTCCGGTTTCTGCAACATGCTGTGGAAGCTGCTGAGGGACGCGCGCAATACCGATGTCGGTGTGACCCCGACGCATCTTGCCGTCATCTTCGATTATTCCGCCAAGACGTTTCGCAAGGATCTCTACAACGCCTACAAGGCGAACCGCTCCGCGCCGCCGGAAGAACTCATCCCGCAATTCGGCCTTATAAGAGAGGCGACCCGCGCCTTCAATCTGCCCTGCATCGAGACCGAAGGCTTCGAGGCCGACGACATCATCGCCACCTATGCCCGCCAGGCCGAAGCGACCGGCGCCGATGTCACCATCGTCTCCTCCGACAAGGATCTGATGCAGCTCGTCAGCCCCAATGTCCATATGTATGACAGCATGAAGGACAAGCAGATCGGCATTCCCGATGTCATCGAGAAATGGGGCGTGCCGCCGGAAAAGATGATCGACCTGCAGGCGATGACCGGCGATTCGGTCGACAATGTTCCCGGCATTCCCGGCATCGGCCCGAAAACCGCCGCCCAACTTCTCGAGGAATACGGCGATCTCGATACGCTGCTCGAACGCGCCACCGAGATCAAGCAGGTCAAGCGCCGCGAGACGATCCTCGCCAATATCGACATGGCCAGGCTCTCGCGCGATCTCGTGCGGCTGCGCACCGATGTGCCGCTCGATCTCGATCTCGACGGGCTGGTGCTTGAACCGCAGAACGGTCCGAAGCTGATCGGCTTCCTGAAGACGATGGAATTCACCACGCTGACGCGCCGCGTCGCCGAAGCCTGCGATTGCGATGCGAGCGCCATCGAACCGGCGATCGTCCGCATCGAATGGGGTGAGACGGCCCGCGGCCCGGATCTCGATGCGGCCGAGCCCGAGCCCGTTGCCGGCGGCATCCCCGATGTTTCCGGCGAATCCGTGCCGGTGCCGCCGCGTGCAAAGGCGAAGACCGCGGTCGAAGGCGCCTTTTCGCCCGCCGATCTTGCCAAGGCGCGGGCCGAGGCCTTCGCGACGCTGCCCTTCGATCATTCGACCTATGCCACGATCCGCGATCTGGCGACGCTCGACCGCTGGATTGCCGATGCGCGCGCCACCGGCCTCGTTGCTTTCGATACCGAGACCACCTCGCTGGATGCGATGCAGGCCGAGCTTGTCGGCTTTTCGCTGGCGATCGCCGACAATACGGCTGATCCCACCGGCACGAAGATCCGCGCCGCCTATGTGCCGCTCGTCCATAAGAACGGCGTCGGCGATCTGCTCGGCGGCGGCCTTGCCGAAAACCAGATTCCCATGGGCGATGCCCTGCCACGGCTGAAGGCATTGCTGGAAGACGAATCGGTTCTCAAGGTCGCCCAGAACCTGAAATACGATTACCTGCTGATGAAGCGCTACGGCATCGAGACCAGGAGTTTCGACGACACGATGCTGATCTCCTACGTGCTCGATGCCGGCACCGGCGCGCATGGCATGGACCCGCTCTCGGAAAAATTCCTCGGCCATACCCCGATCCCCTACAAGGACGTGGCGGGCAGCGGCAAGGCGAACGTCACCTTCGATCTGGTCGATATCGACCGCGCCACCCACTATGCCGCCGAAGATGCCGAGGTGACGCTGCGCCTCTGGCTGGTGCTGAAGCCGCGTCTGGCGGCGGCGGGATTGACCAGCGTCTATGAACGGCTGGAGCGGCCGCTATTGCCGGTGCTGGCGCGCATGGAAGCGCGCGGCATCACCGTCGACCGGCAGATCCTGTCGCGCCTCTCCGGCGAGCTGGCCCAGAGTGCAGCAAGGCTGGAGGACGAGATTTACGTGCTGGCCGGCGAGCGCTTCAATATCGGTTCGCCGAAGCAGCTGGGCGATATCCTGTTCGGCAAGATGGGCCTTGCCGGCGGCAACAAAACGAAGACAGGCCAATGGTCCACCTCCGCGCAGGTGCTCGAGGATCTGGCCGCCGCCGGTTTCGAATTGCCGCGCAAGATCGTCGACTGGCGCCAGGTCACCAAGCTGAAATCCACCTATACCGACGCACTTCCGGGTTACGTTCACCCCGAGACAAAGCGGGTCCACACCTCCTACTCGCTGGCATCGACGACCACGGGGCGCCTGTCCTCGTCCGAGCCGAACCTGCAGAACATTCCGGTGCGCACCGCCGAAGGCCGCAAGATCCGCACCGCCTTCATCTCGACGCCTGGCCACAAGCTGATCTCTGCCGACTACAGCCAGATCGAACTGCGCGTGCTTGCCCATGTGGCCGAGATCCCGCAACTGACCAAGGCCTTCGAAGATGGCGTCGACATCCACGCCATGACGGCGTCGGAAATGTTCGGCGTGCCGGTGGAAGGTATGCCGGGCGAGGTGCGCCGCCGCGCCAAGGCGATCAATTTCGGCATCATCTACGGCATCTCGGCCTTCGGGCTTGCCAATCAGCTTTCGATCGAGCGTTCGGAAGCCGGCGACTACATCAAGAAGTATTTCGAGCGTTTCCCCGGCATCCGCGACTATATGGAAAGCCGAAAGGCCATGGCGCGCGACAAGGGTTACGTCGAAACGATCTTCGGCCGCCGCATCAACTATCCCGAAATCCGCTCTTCCAATCCATCCGTGCGCGCCTTTAACGAGCGTGCGGCGATCAACGCGCCGATCCAGGGCTCGGCTGCCGACGTCATCCGCCGGGCGATGATCAAGATAGAGCCGGCGCTTGTTGAAGTCGGCCTTGCCGATCGCGTCCGCATGCTGCTGCAGGTGCATGACGAACTCATCTTCGAGGTCGAGGACGAGGATGTCGAAAAGGCGATGCCGGTCATCGTCTCGGTCATGGAAAACGCCACCATGCCGGCGCTGGAAATGCGCGTGCCGCTGAGGGTCGATGCCCGCGCCGCCACCAATTGGGACGAGGCGCATTAAAAGCATGTCGCGCAAAACTGTGCGGCGGTTTTGCGACAACGACATGCGTGGAAATAAAGCCTAAAGCGCCAGCAGCGATCTGAAAGATTGCGACGCGCTTCAGAGCACCTCCCCTAAATTGGCAAAGATTTTTCTCACTGCCAGAACTCATTGAAAGTGCAGCGATTTATCCCAAGGGGTCGTATCGGAACGATACGGCTGGAAGGAACTTATTAACCTTCCTTTTCTATCCCGGTAGGGTCGTAATTTGCAAAGCATGAGTGAGTAGCGGACGCATGCGTTTTCCCAGAACCAATTTGACGGATGCCGGAGATTTTTCCAGCGAGATTGAAACGGACCTTCCGGAGGAAAACCCAGGGGAGAAGCCGGCGGCGCCCATCTGGCAGAGCAACTTTTCCCTCGCGCCGAACGTCCGTTTCACCCGCACGCCGGAAACGCTGATCAGCAGGCGGCGCGCGCCGAATGAGCCGGTTCGCGATGATTCGCAGATTGGACAGCAGGCGATACGGATAGAGCCGGTTGCCGTTGATGTGCCGTTCGATATCTATCTGCCGGAGCCGGACGAAATTTCCGCAGCACCGCACAGGATCGAACTGCAGCAGGCACCTTTGCTTGACGAGCCCGGCGCGCCCGCCTTCCGCGCCAGCGCCGAGCTTTCCTCCATTTCGGATTTCGCCTTCTGGGAAGTCATGGCCTTCGAAGAGGTCGAGCCGGTTCGCGCGCCGCCGTTGATATCCTTCCCGAAGACCGAGACCTCGCCCGAATCGATCACGTCGCTGTTCCGGATCATGGAATGGCGCCCCGGCCGGCCGGCTCCGGCTCCCGTCGTCTCTCGCCCGGCCCCCCAGCCGGCCGCGGTCTCCGCAAAGGTCGCCGTGCGCCCTGCGGCCGCAATATCCCTGGAAAAGCCCAGGCGCATTCCTGTCGAGGCACCGGTCGCGCCGGCCCCCCGGGCTGCGCCGGCTCCTCACATCGTATCGCCCCCTCAGGTCGCGCCGGCGCCGCAGCGCACGCCGCCCGTCGCAGCGGTCCTGCCGTCGCCGCGCCTGGCGGTGAGGCCCGAAAGGATCGATGCATCCGGCTATGAATTGCCGCCGCGTGCCCTTCTGCAGGAGCCTCCGGAACGCTTGGGCGAGATCATGTCGCAGGAGACGCTGGAGCAGAATGCCGGGCTTCTGGAAAGCGTGCTGGAAGATTTCGGCATCAAGGGCGAGATCATCCATGTCCGTCCCGGCCCCGTCGTCACCCTCTATGAATTCGAGCCGGCGCCGGGTGTGAAATCGTCGCGTGTCATCGGCCTTGCCGATGATATCGCCCGCTCTATGTCGGCGCTCTCGGCCCGCGTTGCCGTGGTCCCCGGCCGCAACGTCATCGGCATCGAATTGCCGAATGTCACACGCGAAACCGTTTACTTCCGCGAGATGATCGAGAGCCAGGATTTCGAGAAGAGTGGCTACAAGCTGGCGCTCGGCCTCGGCAAGACCATCGGCGGCGAACCTGTCATTGCCGAGCTCGCCAAGATGCCGCATCTGCTCGTCGCCGGCACCACCGGTTCCGGCAAGTCGGTCGCCATCAATACGATGATCCTGTCGCTGCTCTACCGCATGACGCCGGAACAGTGCCGGCTGATCATGGTCGACCCGAAGATGCTCGAACTGTCTGTCTATGACGGCATCCCGCATCTGCTGACGCCCGTCGTCACCGATCCGAAAAAGGCGGTCATGGCGCTGAAATGGGCCGTGCGCGAAATGGAAGAGCGCTATCGCAAGATGTCGCGCCTTGGTGTCCGCAACATCGACGGTTACAACGACCGCGTCGCCCAGGCCCGCGAAAAGGGCGAGACCATCCATGTCATGGTCCAGGTCGGCTTCGACAAGGGCACCGGCACTCCGATCGAGGAAAGCCAGGCACTGGACCTGACGCCGATGCCTTATATCGTCGTCATCGTCGACGAGATGGCCGACCTGATGATGGTCGCCGGCAAGGACATCGAAGGTGCGATCCAACGCCTCGCCCAGATGGCGCGTGCCGCCGGCATCCATCTGATCATGGCGACACAGCGTCCGTCGGTCGACGTCATCACCGGCACGATCAAGGCGAACTTCCCGACCCGCATCTCCTTCCAGGTGACCTCGAAGATCGACAGCCGCACCATTCTCGGCGAACAGGGCGCCGAGCAGCTGCTCGGTCAGGGAGATATGCTGCATATGCAGGGCGGCGGGCGGATTTCCCGTGTCCACGGTCCCTTCGTCTCGGATGTCGAGGTCGAAAAGGTCGTTGCCCATCTGAAGACCCAGGGCCGCCCGGAATATCTCGACACCGTCACCGCCGACGAGGAGGAAGAGACGGAAGAGGAAGAAGCCGGCGCCGTCTTCGACAAGAGCGCCATGGCTTCGGAGGATGGCAACGAGCTTTACGAGCAGGCGGTCAAGGTCGTCATGCGTGACAAGAAATGCTCGACCTCCTACATCCAGCGCCGCCTCGGCATCGGCTACAACCGCGCTGCCTCATTGGTGGAACGCATGGAAAAGGAAGGCCTCGTCGGCCCCGCCAACCATGTCGGCAAGCGCGAGATCGTATCGGGACGGGGCGACGGCGAGTAATCGCCGGCGGCCAGGGCGTCTGACGGATTCCTGTTTTACATCATCGAGGCAGCCAGCCGAACCGTCTCGCTGACAAACTCGGTCTTTCCGCCGGTATAAAAATCCCAATCGCCGTCTGCCTCCGCAGCCAGCTGGCGTTTCAGATCGGCATAGGCCTTGGCCCTCTCGGTGTGATCCCTGAGATAATCGCGAAACAGAATGCGCTCCCGATGCGCGCGATTATTAGGCCCGCAAAGATAGAGCTTGAAGCCATAACCTTCACGATCGCGCGTGAAGGCCCAGCGTTGCTCTCCTGTATCGCCGTGGAAGACGAAATCCGCCGCGCGCACGACCTCGATCGCCGCCGGCAGGAATGCCTCGGATATCATCACGGCATCGAGGTCGATCTTCGGCTTGGCCGCCAGGCCAGCCACTGATGTGCTGCCGATATGATCGATGGAAAGCAGGCAGTCGCCGAGCAACGCGGAGACCTCGGTGCTGATCTCGGCAAACAGCCGCGGCCAGGAAGGATCGTAGTCGACCACCTTGATGACGCGCATGCCCTTCCTCTCGATCTGGTCAGGGCGCCTTGGTCAGCAATCCGTCGAGGATCTCGATCATCTTCTGCTCGGCCTCTTCGAGCGAGCCGCTATTGTCGAGCTCCACCACGTCATATTCGCCGCGCACCGTCAGTGGTCCGCGGGCAAGCCGGGCCATGATATCCTCATGCGTCTCGCGGCCGCGCGCCTCCAGCCGGCCGGCGAGCACCTCTGGACTGGCGGTAACGTTGATGACCTTCAGCCGCGGGAAGGCGGCCTGGAAGCGATGAAGCGCCGAGCGCGAGCCGTTGGCGACGACGACATGGCCCCTTGACAGCGCCACCGAAACCTCGGCCGGAATGCCGTATTTCAGGCCATGCGCTTCCCACCAGACGGCGAAGGAGCCTGACTGCTCCATGGAGGCAAAACCTTCGAGGGAGACGGAAAGATGGTCTTCGCCGCCGGCGTCACGGTGACGGGTGATGACGCGGCGGACGAAATGCACATCGTCGCGGCCCTTGAAACGCCGGGCCGCGAGGTTCATCAGCGTGTCCTTGCCAGCGCCGCTCGGTCCGACGACGACGACCATGATGCCGCGCTCGGCTCCGGCTCCGGGGTGGGGTTCGTGCGACATCATGCGACACGGTGTCCCTGGCGCCAGACCGAGCGTGTCACCGGCACGCCGTGCGAACGGTGGACGCGCACGAGATCGGCGCGCAGCCCCGCCGCGATCCGGCCGCGGTCATCGAGACTGACGGTGCGGGCGGGCGTCGACGTCACCATGGCGATCGCCTTCGGCAGGCTGATGCTCTCCACCTCGTCGGCGAGGATGAACGGCGCATGCAGCAGGCTGAGCGGTACGTAGTCGGAGGAAAGCACGTCGAGCACCCCCATTTCGGCAAGGTCGCGGGCGGCGATATTGCCGGAATGCGACTTACCGCGCACGATGTTCGGCGCCCCCATCAGTACGCTCATGCCGTGTCCGTGCGATGCCCGGGCGGCATCGAAGCTGGTCGGGAATTCGGCCAGGCGCACGCCGTTGTCGATCGCTTCGTCGACATGCGAGAGCGTCGCATCATCATGGCTTGCCACGGTGATGCCGCGCTCGGCGCAGACATTGGCGATGGCGGTGCGGTGCGGCGTCGAATTGCGCGCCGATTCTGCCTGGCGCTTGGCGACGAAACGGGCGAAGGCCTCGTCGCTCAGCCCCCGCTTCTTCTGGTAGTAGAAAATATACTGATCCATCGTCTGGAACTGACGCTGGCCGGGTGCATGATCCATCAGCGAGACGAGCCGCACATGCCGGTCGTTTTCGAAATCGGCGAAATGTTCGAGCACATTGTCGGCCGAGACCTCGCAGCGCAGGTGGATGAGGTGCTCGGCGCGCAGCCTGCCTTCCGTCTCCGCCGACTGGATGGCATCGGCCATCTCGCGCATTTCGCCATGTTCGAAGCCGCCGTCCTCGTCCGCACCCATGCGCAGGCAGTCGAACACAGTGGTGATGCCTGATGTGACGATCTGGGCGTCATGCGCCTGGATGGCGGCGGTCTTGTTCCAGCGGATGCCGGGGCGCGGCTGATAATGCCCTTCGAGATGGTCGGTGTGCAGCTCTACAAGGCCGGGAATGATGTAGTCGCCTTCAAAATCTTCGCCGGCTACCGAGTTGCCCTCGGAGATATCGGCGATCTTCCCGTCGCGAATGAGGATCGAGCCCGAGAGGATGTCGTCCTCGAGAACGATGCGGGCGTTGGAAAACACGGTCTCTTTGCTCATGGCGTCAGGTCTTTCAGCTTTTGGCGCCGGCAAGCGGCAGCCAGGAATGAACTTTGAATGGGGCGCCGCGCGTCTCCTCGATGAAAACGGCAAGGCCGGAAATCGAAAGCGGCCGGCCGGTGAAATCGGCAAAGCGCTCGGTCAGGATCGCTTTCATCACCGCGGCGCGTGTCTCGGGCACCTGGCCGCTCAGTGTCATGTGAAAGCCGAAATCCTCCATGACGTAAGGATAACCCCAGCGTTGCAGATGGGCGCGCTGGCTGTCGCTGAGCTTCTCCGGGTTGCGCCGCGTCATATCGGCCTCGGAAAGTGCTGCGCGGAACGGCTCGAACGACCTTACCACCTTCGCGGCGAAATCCTGAAGCGGTTGATGAAGAGAACCGGGAACGAGGGCAAAAAAACGGCCGAGCTGGCCAAGCACAAGTTCAGGAATCTCGAAGGCTTGCGTGCGCTGGGCAAAATCCTCGGCAACGGCCATGAGATCCTTCTCGGTGACGGAGGAGGCGAGTGAGAACGGCGCCTTGATCGTGGCGTGAAAGCCGTAGCGGCGGGGGTCGGCGGTCAGCTCGAACTGTTCTGCAGCACCCAGCTGCTCATGTTCCGGTGCAGGATAGGTCTCGCCGGTGAAGGCATTGCGGCCGAGCCAGAACGAGGCCGCGCCGGTCAGGGGATCATCCTTCGGCGGCGAGAAATAGAGAGCGTAGCGCAAGGCTTTTATCCTGGGGATCGTCCAAACGGGGGAGCGCACTGTGCAGTGATTTGGCGGCGAACCGCAAGCAGGCTCCCGGCTAAAAGATTTCCGTGACAGAATGATGATGGCGTCAATTCGTCAGTGGCCCTTTTTTCCCATCACGCGCGAACGCAGCGCATTCGAGAGGTTGTCGAAGGCGAAGACCACGAGGAGGATCAGCAGGACCATATAGGCGACTTTGTCCCAGTCCGAATTGGTCTTCATGGATTCGAGCAGCTTGAGGCCGATGCCGCCCGCACCGACGGCGCCGATGACGGTCGCCGAGCGGGTATTCGATTCCCAGAAGTAGAGCGATTGCGAGATGAACACCGGCAGGACCTGGGGGATGACGCCGTAGCGTTGGACGGCCACCGGTGTCGCACCGACCGATCTCACGCCCTCACGCTGTTTGTCGTCAATGTTCTCGAGCGCTTCGGCATATACCTTTCCGAGCGCGCCCGTATCGGTGAAGAAGATCGCCGCGATGCCCGGAAGCGGCCCTGGGCCGAAGGCACGGGTGAAGAACAACGCCCAGATCAGCATGTCGATCGAGCGCAGGAAATCGAAGAGCCGCTTCGTGCCCCAGTTCGCAGCGCGGCTCCGCGTGATGTTGCGCGCGGCGATGAAGGCAAGCGGGAAAGCGACCAGCGTGCCGAAGAGCGTACCGACAAAGGCCATGACCAGCGTCTGCATCAACTTCGACAGGATGTCGCCATGCTGCCAGCTTGCGTTGTTCAGGAAGTTGTCCAACGCCAGCGAGGCATTGGACTGATTGGGATCGAGCCGTTCGCCGGAGAACATCAGGCCGACCACCTCAGGCAGGTTCCGGCCCCAGAAGGGCGACTGCGTATCGAAGAAGAAGTTCGCCCAGCCGAGAAAGCGGCGCTGGACATAGACCTGGCTGGTACGGATTTCCGCCTGTCCCGCGAAGCCGTAATAGACGATCACCTTGTTGTCGTCCTGCTCCATCTGGGCAGGCGCATCGGCCGGCAGGGAGGCGCGATCGCGGGTGACGGTCACGGGATAGAGCTTGCCGCCGATATAGAGGTCGACGCGGCTCGGCGTCACTTCCATGCGGTCCTCGTCGCCACCGAAGATGACGGTGTATCGGCTGCTGTCGGCATTGGGCTTCAGCCAGTTGATATCGGCGCCCTCGGGATACTGGCGGCGGCTCGTCCATTGGGGGACGACCTGATCGTTCTGGAAACGCAGGCGCGGCTGGGCGCGCCAGGAATACCAGTCCTGGACATAGATCGCAGCACGGTCCCAGTTGCCGTTCACAAAGGTGGGGATGACGTTGAAGAACGCGAAGCAGAAGGCAAGATAAATGAAAACCGCAGCTGAAATGAGGAGCAGACCCCAGCGTTGCATGAAGCTGCGATGGAAGACGTCCGGATAGGCGGAAAGCAGTCGTTCGCGCTCGGCGGCGTTGATCGTCGGAACCGAGGACATCAGGCTGCTCCCTGTCCGAATTCGAAGGACTGCTTGCCGATCAGCCGGCGGCGCAGCCAGGCGGAGAATTGGTCGACGCAAATGACGGTGATCAGCAGCAGGATGATGATCGCATAGGTCTTGGCAGCATGGTCGCGTCCGATCGACAGACTGAAGACCTCACCTATGCCACCGCCGCCGACGGCGCCGATTATAGTCGAGGCGCGCACGTTGATCTCAGTCCGCAGCAGCGTGTAGGAGACGAAGTTCGGCAACACCTGCGGCAGGATCGCGAAGCGCACACGCTCCAGCCAGCTGGCGCCGGCGGCGCGCAGCCCTTCATCCGGCTTCATGTCGGCATTCTCGACGACTTCGAAGAACAGCTTCCCAAGCGCGCCGACGGTATGGACCCATACCGCGATGATCGCTGAAATCGGACCGATCGACAGGATCGCGGCGAGAAGACCGGCGACGACGATTTCCGGGAAGGCGCGCATGATTTCCATGATGCGCCGCACGACCCAGCGCGTCACGCCTGCACCGACCAGATTGGTGGAAGCGAAAAAGCAGAGCAAGAACGCGCCGCTCGCACCGAGAATGGTGGAGACGATGGCGATGTTGAGCGTGATCGCGAGCTGGTAGAAGAAATTCGGGATGTAGAAACTATCGGTGATCCAGACGCGGTCGCTTGTATAGTCGTATTTGATCGAACCATCGGAGAAGGGCGACGGCAGGTCGAACATGGCGCGGAAGATCTCCAGCGGACTGTCCGGCACGAAGCTCTTCATGAAGTCGAAGAAATAGGGAAGGCGCTCGAAGAACTTGCCCGAATTGGCGCTGTTGGCGAAGTCGAGCGAGGCGCCGAGGATGATCAGGAAGACCACGATTGAAACGACGGTATAGATCCGCCGCGTTCGAACCTGGCTCTGATAATGATCGAGGATGGTGCGGGAGCCCTCCTGCAATCCGCTCAGAGAGTCCGCGCCGGCCGAGTGCGCCATATGTGGCTTCCTTCTTGGAAAACGGCGGCATCATCATGATGCCGCCGCAAGACTGTTCAGACTGAGGATCAGCCGCCGATAACGGCCTTACGGGCGTCGATGATCGTCTGGTAGAAGCTCTGGTCGACCGGCGCCCAATCAACGTAGCCGCCGCCCGTGAACGATTCGAAGCAGCTCTTGTCTGTCTTCGGCAGTTCGGCGAAGTAGGTGGTAACCTTCTTCTGGACGTCGGCCGGCAGCTTCTGGGAAACCATCAGCGGACCGTTCGGGATGAGCGGCGACTTCCAGACTTCGACGATATCGTCCATGTCGAGCAGGCCCTTGGTGACCATCTGGTGCAGGTTGCCGGAGGAATAGCCCTGCGCCCAGTCGCCCTGACCGGAACCGAAGGTGGTACCAACGTCGAACTTTTTGTCGAGAACGCCGAGAACCAGGTTCTCGTGGCCGCCGCCGAAGCCGGTTTCAGAGAAGTACTGCTTGACTGGAGCGCCGGTGTCCTTCGGAAGGGCAACGTTAGGAACAAGATAGCCGGAGGTAGAGTCCGGATCGGCGAAGCCGAGCTTCTTGCCCTTGGCGTCGGCGAGCGTCTTGATGCCGGAATCCTTGCGGGCAACCATGATCGAGTAGTATCCGGTCGAACCGTCGGCCTGCTTGGTGGTCAGGACCGGAGTGACGGCGTTCGGATCCTTGATATAGATCGCGGCGTAAGAGGCGGCGCCCATGACGGCGAGGTCGATCGTGCCGCCAAGGAGACCCTGGATGACGCCGTTGTAGTTCGGCGACGGGAAGAGCTGAACTTCAGAAACGCCAGTGGCAGCGATCAGGCCCGGCTTGACGCACTCGGTGCGGCGAACCTGGTCGGCTTCGTTTTCACCGCCATCGAGACCGATGCGGAGGACCTTGACGTCCTGGGCAGCAGCATTGCCGGCGAGGGCGGCGACGGCGATGGTTGCCATCAGGATCTTGCGGAATGCAGACATGGAAGTCTCCTTTTGTGACATGGTTTGTTTGTCAGTTATTTTTCCGACCGTTGTCCCGTCGGCCGGAAACGGGTCAGTGCACGGCGGCTGCTTTGGCCACCCTGCCGGATGAGATATCCTCGGCGCGACGCTTGGATTCGAGGCTGGTTGAGGTCATCGTTTCGTCGATGCCGGCGCCGTCCTTGTCCGTCCCGTAGATTTCCTTCACCGCTTCGGCAGTCAGCTCCGAGGGCTTGCCGTCGAAGACGACGCGGCCGCCGGCCATGCCGACGATGCGCTCACAATAGTTGCGGGCGGTGTCGAGCGTGTGAAGGTTGGTGATGACGGTGATGCCCTCGCGCTCGTTGATATCGCGCAGCGCATCCATGACGATCTTGGCGTTCAGCGGATCGAGCGAGGCGATCGGCTCGTCGGCGAGCACCATTTTCGGGTTCTGCATCAGCGCGCGGGCGATCGCCACGCGCTGCTGCTGGCCGCCGGAAAGCGTGCCGGCTGCCTGAAGCGCCGTCTGCTCGATGCCGAGGCGTTCGAGTGCCGCGATGGCATGCACGCGTTCCTCGCGGGTGAAGATGTTGAGCAGGCTCATAAGCGTCGAGCGATGATTGAGGCGGCCGAGCATGACATTGGTGAGAACGTCGAGGCGCGGCACCAGGTTGAACTGCTGGAAGATCATCGCGCAGTCGCGCTGCCAGTTGCGCAACGCCTGGCCGCGAAGCCCGGAGACCTCGACGCCGGCGAAATGAACGGAGCCGGAGCTCGGCTCCTGAAGGCGGTTGATCATGCGCAGCAGCGTCGACTTGCCGGCGCCGGAGCGGCCGATGATGCCGACCATCTGGCCTTGGGGAATGGCGAGCGTGACGGAATCGACAGCGAGCTTTTTTCCGAAACGACGTGTGACATTCTTCAGCTCGAACATCATGCTCTTCCCTTGCAATCCATGCCTTAATCAGCATCGCATTAGTCCCGCTTGATGAACCTCGCATGTCATATTTGTGTAAGTCCTGTCACAATTCTTCGCTCCCATATCGGGGGTTTTAACCGCCGTAGCGGGACAGGAAATCTTCCGCGTCCAGGTTGCGAAAATCCTCGAGCGCCTGGCGCAGCCGGTCATGCTCCCAGTCCCACCAGGAAAGCCTGTCCATCCGTTCGCCGACCTCTCTTGGAAAGCGCTCGCGGATGAGCTTGGCCGGCACCCCGCCGACGATCGTATAGGGCGCGACGTCCTTTGAGACGACGGCGCCGGCTCCGATCACCGCGCCGTTGCCGACGTTGACGCCGGGCAGGATCGTCGCCCCGTGGCCGATCCAGACGTCGTTGCCGATCGTCACGCGGTTTGCGCGCCGCCAGGCGAAGAAGTCCGTCTCCACGTCGCCGTCCGGCCAATAGTCGGCGGCGCGATAGGTGAAATGATGCAGTGTCGCGCGCCAGGTCGGATGGTTGGTGGCGTTGATGCGCACGGCGGCGGCGATATTGACGAACTTGCCGATCGTCGCACACCAGACGGAGCCATCCTGCATGATGTAGGAATAGTCGCCGAACGTGGCCTCGCTGATGCGGCAGCGTTCAGAGACCTCCGTATAGCGCCCGAAAGTGGAATCGCTGACGGATGCCGTCTCATGAAAGTACGGCTCGATGCCAAGCTTGCGGCTCATGCAGCGATCTTTCTGGGTGAGAACTGCTGGACGTCGAGGATGCGGTCGGCGACGGCTTCGCGCACCTCTTCGTCGTGGAAGATGCCGAGAAGAGCCACACCCGCCTTCTTCTTTTCCGCGATCATGCCGACGACGACGGCACGGTTCCTGGCATCGAGCGAGGCCGTGGGCTCGTCGAGAAGCAGGATCGTGTGCTCGGTGATGAAGCCGCGTGCGATATTGACGCGTTGCTGCTCGCCGCCGGAGAAGGTGGCGGGCGGAAGCTGCCAGAGCGTTTCCGGCAGGTTGAGCCTGGCAAGCAGGGCGCCCGCCTTTTCCCGTGCCGTGACGGCGTCCTCGCCGCGTGCCACCAGCGGTTCGGCAACCACGTCGATCGCCGCGACGCGCGGCACGGTGCGCAGGAACTGGCTGACATAACCGAGCGTATTGCGGCGGACGTTGAGCACTGTGCGCGGATCGGTGGAGGCGAGATCGACGATACGTCCGTCGTGGCGGATGAGGATCTGGCCGGTGTCGACGGCGTAATTGCCGTAGATCATCTTGAGCAGCGAGCTCTTGCCGATGCCCGATGGGCCACCGAGCACGACGCATTCGCCCGATGCGACGGAGAAGGCGACATCGGAGACGACAGGTAGCTTGATGCCGTCGCGCAGATGCATGGTGAAGCTCTTCGAGACTTCGGAAACGACGAGGGGCGTTGCCATGATTTGTTCTTCCTTGGTTTCCGACCTCAGACCTGCAGGATCGAGGAGACGAGCAGCTGCGTATAGGGTTCGCGCGGGTCGTCGAGCACGCGGTCGGTGAGCCCGTGTTCGATGACGTAGCCGTCCTTCATCACCATCATCCGGTGCGAGAGAAGGCGGGCGACGGCGAGATCGTGGGTGACGATGATGGCCGAGAGACCGAGATCGTTGACGAGGCCGCGCACGAGATCGAGCAGGCGCGCCTGCACCGAGACGTCGAGGCCGCCGGTCGGCTCGTCCATGAAAACGAGGCGCGGGCCGGTGACGAGGTTGCGGGCGATCTGCAATCGCTGGCGCATGCCGCCCGAAAAGGCGCGCGGCTGGTCGTCGATGCGGTCGGCGTCGATCTCGACGCGTTCGAGCCAGTCGATCGCCGAAGCGCGGATCTTGCCGTAGTGCCGGTCGCCGATCGCCATCAGCCGTTCGCCGACATTAGCGCCGGCAGAAACGGTCATGCGCAGGCCGTCGGCCGGGTTCTGATGCACGAAGCCCCAATCGGTGCGCATCAGGAAACGTCGCTCGGCCTCGTTCATGCGATAGAGATCGCGGTAGCTTCCGTCGCGCATGTGATATTCCACGCTGCCGGTGCTCGGCAGCAGCCGGGTGGAGAGGCAGTTGAGCAGCGTCGTCTTGCCGGAGCCGGATTCACCGACGATGGCGAGCACTTCGCCGGGCCAGAGTTCGAAGGAGACGTCGCGGCAGCCGATGCGGTTGCCGTAGAATTTCGAAACGTCGTGGACTTTGAGAAGCGGGGTGTCGCTCATTCTGCAGCCTCCCGGGCCAGCATCTCGCCGACATGGCCGTGCTCGCGGCGGTCTTCGCAATGATCGGTATCGGAGCAGACAAACATCCGCCCGCCCTTATCGTCGAGAACCACTTCGTCGAGATAGACGTCCTCGGCGCCGCAAAGGGCGCAGGGTTTGTCGAAGCGCTGGATATCGAAGGGATAATCCTCGAAATCCAGGCTGACGACGTCGGTATAGGGCGGAACCGCATAAATGCGCTTCTCGCGTCCGGCGCCGAAGAGCTGCAGCGCCTCCGACATGTGCATCTTCGGATTGTCGAATTTCGGCGTCGGCGACGGGTCCATGACATAGCGGCCATGGACCTTCACCGGGTAGGCGTAGGTCCGCGAAATGCGGCCGTTATGGGCGATGTCCTCGTAGAGCTTCACATGCATGAGGCCGTATTCTTCGAGCGCATGCATCTTGCGGGTCTCGGTCTCGCGCGGCTCGAGGAAACGTAGCGGCTCGGGGATCGGCACCTGGTAAACGAGCACCTGCCCGAGCCTAAGCTTTTCCTCGGGAATGCGGTGGCGCGTCTGGATGATCGTCGCATCCTTGGTATGCGTCGTCACCGCGACATTAGCGACCTTCTGGAAGAAGGCGCGGATCGAAACGGCGTTGGTCGTGTCGTCGGCGCCCTGATCGATGACCTTCAGCACGTCATCAGGTCCGATGATCGAGGCCGTCACCTGCACACCGCCGGTGCCCCAGCCATAGGGCATCGGCATTTCGCGCGAGGCGAAGGGCACCTGGTAACCCGGAATGGCGATCGCCTTCAGGATGGCGCGGCGGATCATCCGCTTGGTCTGTTCGTCGAGATAGGCGAAGTTGTAGCTGGCCAGATCGGTCATTCGGCGGCTTCCTTCATGTCTTCGCCACCGTTGCGGGCGGCTTCGAATTCGCGGCGCATGCGGCGGACGAGATCGAGTTCGGCCTGGAAGTCCACATAATGCGGAAGCTTCAGATGCTCGACGAAGCCCGTCGCCTGGACGTTGTCGGAGTGCGAGATGACGAATTCCTCGTCCTGGGCCGGCGCGGTGATGTCCTCGCCGAGCTCTTCGGCACGAAGCGCCCGGTCGACCAGCGACATCGCCATCGCCTTGCGCTCGCTCTGGCCGAAGACCAGGCCGTAGCCGCGGGTGAATTGCGGCGGTGCCTTGGCCGAACCCTTGAACTGGTTGACCATCTGGCATTCGGTGATCTGGATCGTGCCGAGCGAGACGGCGAAACCGAGTTCCGGCACGTCGAATTCCACCTCGACGTCGCCGATGCGGATTTCACCGGTGAAGGGGTGATTGCGGCCATAGCCGCGCTGGGTGGAGTAACCGAGCGCCAGCAGGAAGCCCTCGTCGCCGCGGGCAAGCGCCTGCAGGCGGAGATCCCGGGTCATCGGAAATTCCATCGGCTCGCGGGTCAGGTCGCCGATCTCGTGATCTTCCGGCATGTCGCCGTCAGCCTCGATCAGGCCTTCCTCGCCGAGGATCTCGGAGACGCGCATGACGCGGCCGGTCTCGGCGGGGCGCTGAGCGGGCGTTTCCACCGCCTCATCCGAAAGCAGCGAGGGATCGAGCAGGCGATGGGTATAGTCGAATGTGGGCCCAAGAAGCTGGCCGCCCGGCAAATCCTTGTAGGTCGCCGAGATGCGGCGTTCGATCGTCATATCAGCCGTGTCGAGCGGCTTCGAATAGCCGAAACGCGGTAGCGTCGTGCGGTAGGCGCGCAGCAGGAAGATCGCCTCGATCATGTCGCCCCGCGATTGGCGGATGGCGAGGGCTGCGAGCGTGCGGTCGAAAAGCGAAGCCTCAGCCATGACGCGGTCGACGGCGAGTGCCAGCTGCGCCACGATCTGGTCGATGCCGATCGCCGGCAGCGAACGATCGCCGCGGCGGCGGTCGGCGAGCAGGCGGTGGGCATTGGCAATGGCGGCCTCGCCACCCTTGACGGCAACATACATGAGCTCAGATCTCCGTTGCTGTGATCTTGGTGGTGCGCGGCAGGCAGAGGAAGCGTTTACCCGCCGTCAGCACGATGTCGACGCCGCGCGGAAAGAGCGCACGGTTCTCCGTCCAGAGCCGCAGGAAGGTCTCCGGCAGGCCGACCGGCGCCATCTCCGCTACACTCTGGATGCCGGGACCCATCAGCGTCAGCATGCGGCCGCCCTCGAGTTCGGCGAGTTCGATGACGAGGGTCGTCGAGCGGTCGGGATATTCCTGCGTACCTGATGCAAAGAGGCCGAAGGAGGAAAGTGCGGTGCCAGCCTCGGTGAAAGCAAAGCGCGCCTCGGCCTTTTCGGTCGTCAGCGGCGCGCCGGTATGGAAGCCGAGCCACTCCGGCACGGCGGATCTCGCCAGTCCCTGGGAAAGCCAGACGGGCGTGTCGTGGTCGCAAAGCGTCAGCGCGATCGTGCCAGCGGCGATGCCGAGCGGCGCCGGCGGAGCGACGTCGGGCTGAACCGTCTGGATCGTGCCGGGGCGGGCCATGCCGTCCATCAGCATCTTGAAGACGCTTTGGGCATGGAAGACCGGCTCGGCAAAGCCGCCGGTCAGAGCTTCTGTCTTCAGGCCCATCAGTTGTCTCCCCGCACCATGGTGAAGAAATCGACGCGGGTTGCCGCCGTCTCGTCCGCCTTGCGGCGTTCGGCATCGGCGATCCGCTCAGTGATCGGTAAAAGCAGTGCCTGTTCGACGAAATCCTTCGTCGCCTCCTCCTGCCAGAGCGCGTCGAAGATCGCCGCAAGCCGGGCCTTCTCGCGGTCGGTGCCGAGCGCCTGCGCATGACCGACCGCACCGGAGCCGAGCCGGACCGTCGCCCGCGTCACGGTCACTTCGCCGAGATTGAAGGGAGCGCCGCCGCCGCCGATGCGTCCACGCACCATCACCAGCCCGGTCTCCGGTCCGCGCACCGGATGGGCCACAGGCTTTTCCGGCAATGCATCGAAGACCGCCTGAAGTTCGCCCCGCTCCGCCCGCGCCAGCAGATCGGCGGCGCGTTTGCGCCCGGATGCCGTCTGTGACGCAGCGTCTGTCCTGTCCGCTGATATCATCGCCGCTTCCCTTAAAATGTCTATTGATATAGACAACTATACAAGATACACTTAGCTCTAAATCGATGTCGTGACAAGCGTGTGACATCGCGAGTTAAATGGGTGGGCAGGGGTGGAATGGCGGGATTGAAGCAGGTGCAAAGGCAAACCGGCGTGGCGCTCTGGCGCCAGATCGCCGATCGGATTCGCGAGGCGATCAGCACCGGAGCCTATGACGAAACGGGAATGGTACCGCCGGAAACCATGCTGGCGCTGCAATTCGGCGTCAACCGGCATACGGTGCGCAGCGCTTTGGCGGCATTGGCGCAGGAGGGGATCGTCCGTGCGGTACAAGGCCGCGGCACGCTGATCGAGCGCAAGGAGCGGCTGAATTTCCCGATCACCAGGCGCACGCGCTTCACCGCCGGCATCGGCGATCAGGCCCGTGAAATGCGAGGCCTTCTGCTCGATGAGGCGAAGGAGGAGGCGAGTGCCGAGATCGCCCGCTGGCTGGGCCTGAAGCAAGGAGATCAGGTGATCCGCCTGGAAACATTGCGCCAGGCAGATAAGCGGCCGGTTTCAAGGGCGACGAGCTGGTTTCCCGCCAAGCGCTTTGCCGGTATCGGTGAGGCTTACCGGACGGGGGAATCGATCACCAAGGCTTTCGCCGAACTCGGCCTGCCGGATTATGTGCGCGCCACGACCGAGGTGACGGCCGCCCATGCCAGTGCGGCCGATATGGCCGACTTAGAACTCACCCCCGGCGCGATCCTTCTGATCGCCAAGGCGATGAATACCGATCTTGAGGGTGTGCCGGTGCAATATTCGGTCAGCCGCTTCGCGGCCGACCGGGTACAGTTCACCATCGAGAATTAAGCGCCTTTCCCCGCCGAAGCGGGGAAAGATCAGCTGAGATCAATGTGCGCCCGACATATCGCCGAGCACTTCCTTGGAAGCGACGGTGGAATCCGCCTTCAGCGTGTAGACCATCGGCACGCCGGTCGCGAGATTGAGGGCAAGCACGCCTTCGCGGGTGAGCTTGTCGAGCACCATGACAAGCGAGCGCAGCGAATTGCCGTGCGCGGCAACCAGCACCTTCTCGCCCCTGAGCACGCGCGGCAGGATTTCTGTGAGGTAGTAGGGCCAGACGCGGGCGCCGGTGTCACGCAGGCTTTCACCGCCGGGAGGCGGCACGTCATAGGAGCGGCGCCAGATATGCACCTGTTCCTCGCCCCATTTGGCGCGTGCATCGTCCTTGTTGAGGCCCGAGAGGTCGCCGTAGTCGCGCTCGTTCAGCGCCTGGTCGCGGATCGTCGGGAGATCGGGCTGGCCGACCTTGTCGAGGATGAGCTTCAGCGTGTGCTGCGCACGCACCAGCACCGAGGTATAGGCGACGTCGAATTTGATTCCGTATTCGGCGAGCGCCGCACCGCCTGTATTGGCTTCCTGGATGCCGAGCTCGGTCAGATCGGGATCCTTCCAGCCGGTGAAGAGATTCTTCAGATTCCAGTCACTCTGGCCGTGGCGAACGAGGACGAGGGTACCGCTCATGAATATGCCTCCGTAGTATCGTTATGAGGAAGAAAGCCCGAGCACGTCGAGCATGGAATAGAGACCCGGCTTCTTGTCGCGCGCCCAAAGGGCGGCCTTGATGGCGCCGCGCGCAAAGATCGAGCGGTCGGCCGCACTGTGCGACAGGGTGACGATTTCACCTTCTCCGGCAAAAAGCACGGAATGTTCGCCGATGACGGAGCCGCCGCGCAGCGTCGCAAAGCCGATCGTGCCCGCCTCGCGGGCGCCGGTATGGCCGTCGCGCACCCGGACCGATTGCGAGGCAAGATCGATGCCGCGCCCCTTTGCCGCGGCCTCGCCGAGGAGAAGGGCGGTGCCGGACGGCGCATCCACCTTGTGCTTGTGGTGCATTTCCAGGATCTCGATATCCCAGTCATCAGGATCAAGCGCACGCGCTGCCTGCTCTGCGAGCACGCCGAGCAGATTGACCCCGAGGCTCATATTGCCCGACTTGACGATGCGGGCATGGCGCGCCGCCGCGGCGATCTTGGCATTGTCGTCGGGTAAACAGCCCGTCGTGCCGATGATATGGACGATGCGGGCCTGCGCGGCAAGGCCTGAAAATTCTACCGTTGCGGCAGGCGAGGTAAAGTCGAGCACGCCTTCGGCATCGAGAAAAGCGTTGAGCGGATCGTCGCCGATGGTGACACCGGTCGGGCCGAGACCGGCGATCTCGCCGGCATCCTTGCCGACGAAGGGCGAGCCGGCGCGCTCGACCGCGGCATGCAGCCTCACGCCCTCGATGGAATGGATGAGCCGGATCAGCGTCTGCCCCATGCGTCCTGCTGCGCCAACCACCACCAGTTTCATCGCAGCATCGCTCATGTCAGTCTCACCAGGTCAGTTTGAATCGGAGGCCGAAGGCCTCTGCAGGTTGTTGAGGCGAGCGTAAAGACCGTCGCTGACCTTCGCAAGCGTCTCGTGATTGCCTTCCTCGACGACGCGGCCCTGCTGCATGACGACGATCTTGTCGGCCCGCACCACGGTCGAAAGCCGATGGGCGATGACGACGACGGTGCGTCCGCTCATCGCTTCGTCGAGCGCTTTCTGCACGGCCGCCTCGGATTCGGTGTCGAGGGCCGAGGTCGCCTCGTCGAGAAGCAGGATCGGCGCATTGCGCACCAAAGCGCGCGCGATCGATAGCCGCTGGCGCTGGCCGCCCGAAAGCGTCACGCCGTTTTCGCCGACCGGTGTCTCGTAACCCTGCGGCTGTGCCGAGATGAAGTCATGCGCATAGGCAAGCCGGGCCGCCTCTTCCACCTCGGCATCGGTCGCTTCCGGCCGGCCATAGCGGATATTGTCGCGGATCGTGCCCTCGAACAGATAGGGCTGCTGCGAGACATAGGCGAGCTGCTGGCGCAGCGACTTCTTGGTGATGTGGGCGATGTCCTGTCCGTCGATCAGGATTTCGCCCTCGCGCGGATCGTAGAAGCGCGGAATGAGGCTGATGACGGTGGACTTGCCGGCGCCGGAGGGACCGACCAGCGCTGTGGTCGCGCCGCCCTCGGCGGTGAAACTGACGCCGCTGAGCACGCTCTCATTGCCGTAGGCGAAGGAAACATTGCGGAATTCGATCCTTGCCTGCGTCACCGTCAGCGGCCGGGCATCCGGCAGGTCCCGTTGGCGCGGTTCCATGTCGAGCAGTTCATAGATCATCCGCGCATTGACGACGGCACGCTCCATCTGAACCTGCAGGCGGGCAAGCCGGCGGGCCGGGTCATAGGCAAGCAGCAGCGCCGTGACGAAGGAGAAGAAGGCGCCCGGCGGCACATTGAAGTAGATCGAGCGGTAGGCGGCATAGGCAAGCACGCTGGCGACGGCAAAACCTGCGAAGCTTTCCGTCAGCGGAGAGGTGCGTTCGGAAAGCCGGGCAATCCGGTTCGCCCGGCTTTCGGCGCCCTTGATCAGTTTGTTGACCTTGCGTTCCAGTTCTTCTTCCATCGTGAAGGCTTTCACGATGGCGATGCCCTGGATCGTCTCCTGCATGGCGCCGAGAACATGGCTGTTCAGATGCACGGCCTCGCGGGTCGCCGAGCGCAGCCGCTTGGAAACATAACGCAGTGCATAGAGTAGCGGCGGCGCCATGATGAACACGGCAAGGCTGAGCAGCGGATCCTGGATGATCATCACGGCGAGCAGCGAAACGAAGGTCAGCAGGTCGCGCACCGTCGAGGTGATCGTCAGGTTGAGCACGTCGCGGATGCCGCTGACGTTCTGGCTCACCTGCGCGGCGATATGGGCCGAGCGCGCCTCGCTGAAGAAGCCGACCGAAAGCGTCATCAGATGCGCATAGAGCCGGCGCTGGTAACGGGCGACGATATCGTTGCCGACCCTGGAAAGCGCCACCGCCTGGCCATAGCTCGCAAAACCGCGCAGCACGAAGGCGATGAAGATCGAAAGACAGATGATCCAGACGACGTCGGCGCGCCGATTGGCGAAGGCCTCGTCGATGATTGCCCGCATGATCCAGGCGGTGAACGCCGTCGAAAGCGCCACCACGATGAGGCAGGCGATCGCAAAGACATAGCCCCACAGATGGTCGCGGCCGTTTTCAGCGATGATGCGCTTCAGGATGCCGGTTACGGTATCGCTGCTGACGCTCTGCGTTCTGCTTTCCGCCGCTTCCAAATAGGGTTTCCTGTCTCGGGCCAAGCGCCCCGCGAGGGCGACACGCACTTTTGCCGGGGTCTATAAAGAGTTGGGACCGGTTTGGCTAGAGCGCCGCGCGTCCGGATGGGACGCGCCAAGAACGCTCTATTGCCTTGCATGCCGGGGTTAGCGCCGCCAGCGGCGGCCTTCCGTCGAGACGCCGAAATTCGCCGGCATGCGCGCATAGGAGGAAAGCCCGGCAAGCGCCGCCAGCGGATGCGTCACCACATAGGTCGGGATAGTGCGAAGCAGCGTCGTATGCGGCGCCTTGTCCTCGAAGGCGATGCGGAATTCCGGCCTCTTCAGCGCCGGGATGATCTTCTGCGAAATCCCGCCTGAGAGATAGACGCCGCCGCGCGCCATGAACACCATCGCCATGTCGCCCGCCACGCGGCCGAGATAGGTGGCAAACAGCGAGACGGTCTCTATGGCTGCCTTGTCGCTGCCGGCAAGCGCGTGCGAGGTGATGTCGGCGGGATCCTTCATCGTCGGCTCGATGCCGTCGACCACGCAAATGGCATGGTAGAGGTTGACGAGGCCGCGCCCGCACAGGATCTGTTCGGCCGAAACGCGGCCTTCGATCGTCTCGATATGCGGGAAGATTTCATAATCGCGCTTGCTGCGCGGCCCGAGATCGACATGGCCGCCTTCGCCGGGAACCGGGATCCAGCTGTGCTGGGCATGCACGAGCCCGCCGACGCCGAGGCCGGTGCCCGGTCCGAGCACGACGCGGGAGGCGATCATGTCGCCGGTGGCGTCGCCGATGCGTTCGCGGTTTTCATCCGAAAGCGCGGCGATTGCCAGCGCCTGCGCCTCGAAATCGTTGACGACGAGCACATCCTCCATGCCGAGGCCCTCGATCATCGTCTTCGGCCGCACCACCCAGTCGCAATTGGTCAGCGGGATCTCGTCGTCGTTGATCGGGCCGGCGACGGCGAGGATCGCCGAGCGCGGCTGCACGACAGTCTTGTCGAGCACGCCTTGCTGGATCGCTTCATCTATCGTGGCGAAATCCGCCGTGCGCACGTTCGGAAACTGCTTCGGCTCGGCATAGGCATCGGCCAGGATGGAGAAGCGGGCATTCGTGCCGCCGATATCGCCGATCAGGATCGGGAAAGGCAGCGGAGCGGTGCTGTTGTTCGGTTTTGGCATGGCCGGTTCCGTGCTGATCAGGCTTCGAGTGTGGGAAGAAGTTTTGTAGCGGTCGCGTGGTTGAGCGCCATCGGAATATCATAGACGATCGCCAGCCGCATCAGCGCCTTCACGTCGACATCGTGCGGCATCGGCGTCAAAGGGTCGACGAAAAATATCAGGGCGTCGACCTCGCCGGTCGAAATCAGCGCGCCGATCTGCTGGTCGCCGCCGAGCGGTCCGCTTTTCAGCCTCGTAACGTTGAGGTCGGGAGCGGCGTCGAGCACCCGCCCGCCGGTCGTGCCCGTCGCGACGATCTTCCAGCGCGAGAGAATGTCGCGGTTGGCGCGGGCGAATGCCGCCATATCGTCCTTCTTCTGGTCATGCGCGATCAGCGCAAGGCATTTGCCGCCGGCCATGAAGTGAATCCCCGCCCCCACAGTTCAATCGATTTGACCGCTGTATACCAAGAGCCTGCGATTTGAAAGACAGCGCATCCACCCCTTCATTGGATCGCCGGCTTGTCGTTCGGAACCGGGCCGACATCCGGCAACGCGCCATCGGCGCCGTCAGCCGACGCGGCTGCCGGAGCGGCGGCGAGCGCGCTTGCGGCGGAGGGTCCGCCATAGGTGGCGGCCTGCATCGAAGCGACGGAAGCGGCGTTGAGCGCGGCGGCGCAAGCGTTGGGCAGATCGGTGACCATCATCTCACGCGGCGGCTTGGGCGGCTTGGCACCGGGCTTGGGCGGTTTCGGCGGCGCCCAAGGCGCCGGCGTGAACCAATAGGCGAGCGACTTGTCGCAGCCGTCGCCGGCGGGGACAGGAGCTTGCGGCGTGCATCCGGCAGCGCCCGGCGGGCATTTGATGCGGATGTGGAAATGCGAGTCATGACCGTATATCGGCCGGAGCTTACCAAGGTTGGTGCGGTCGCCGGCCCAGGTGTCGCACATCTTCTTCTTGATCGCCGGATTGACGAAGATGCGCTCCACTTCGGGATAGCTCGCCGCGAGCATCAGCAGCCGCGCGTGCGATTGAGTCCACACCTTGGGGTCGACGGTCAGGAACTTGCCCTTCTGCAGCATGGTGGTGAAGGGCAGATCCTGGCGCTCCTCGGCCGTCATGCGGCGCGCCGGCATCGGGCTAAACCAGATATCGGCATCGAGGCCAATCTGGTGCGAGGAATGGCCGTTGAGCATCGGCCCGCCGCGTGGTTGCGCGATATCGCCGACAAGGATGCCCGGCCAGCCGGCATATTTGACCGCATCCTGCGAAAACCGCTCCAAGAGCGCGATCATGGCCGGATTGCCCCAGCGACGGTTGCGCGAAAGCCGCATCGCCTGCCAGGTCGGCCCGTCGGTCGGCAGCGCCACCGCACCCGTCATGCAGCCCTTTGCGTAAAAGCCGATCGGCTGTGCCGGCCCCTGCGTCGGCAGGTCGACGGCGCCGAACTGCCCCTTGGCGCTGCCCGGGCTCGGTGTCTTCTGCTCAGCGCCGACGTCGCCAACGGCAAGGCCTGCGCCGATCGCGCCTGCAAGCGCCAGTGTGCCTAATGTCCTGAAAGCCTGGGCGAAGCCGAAAGCCATGCTGTTCCCTTAATTCGATGTCGAAGTGATTTGCACTCGAATCTATCCTGAAAAGCGATTTTGGTGAATCGATGTTTTGGCTGGACGGGCGCAGGAGGGGCCGGTGACGGAACGCCGCAGCGCCTCAGGCATTGAAAGGAGCTGGCGGCTCAAAATTTCGCGAGCCCGGCAAAAACCAGACTCTCTCCTGTTTTTCGCCCCTATTTCTCGTATTGTCGTATCCATCAATATTCAGGGGAAAATGGGAATGGCGGCTTTGTGGTCGAAAATCGGTCTGTTTCTGTCGCTTGCGGGTGCTCTGGCGCCGCGGACGGCATTGGCTGAAGGCCAGCCGTTTCAGATCGGAAGCTCGGTCATCAGCGAGATGAAGTACAAGCCGGGCTTTACTCATTTCGACTATGTGAACCCTAATGCCCCGAAGGGTGGAGACCTGCGCCTCTCCGCGAGCGGGGCCTTCGACACCTTCAACCCGGTACTTGCCAAAGGCCAGGTGGGAGTAGGCCTGACGCTCGTATACGACACCCTGATGAAGGCGGCAGATGACGAGCTGCTTGTCTCCTACGGCTTGCTCGCCGAAGGCCTGTCCTTCCCCACCGACGTCTCGAGCGCGACCTTCCGCCTGCGCAAGGAAGCGAAATGGGCGGATGGTCAGCCGGTAACGCCCGAGGATGTCATCTTCAGTCTGGATAAGACCAAGGAATTAAATCCCCTCACGGCGAACTATTACCGCCACGTCGCGAAGGCCGAGAAAACCGGCGAACGCGACGTCACCTTCACTTTCGACGAGAAGAACAACCGCGAGCTCCCGAATATTCTCGGCCAGTTGGTCGTCGTGCCGAAACACTGGTGGGAGGGGCAAGGGCCGGATGGCAAGCCCCGCGATATCTCAAAGACGACGCTTGAGCCGGTGATGGGATCCGGACCTTATAAGATTGCATCCTTCTCGCCCGGCGCGACGATACGCTATGAACTGCGTGACGACTATTGGGGCAAGGACCTCAATGTGAATGTCGGCCAGAACAATTTCCGCAACGTCATCTACACCTATTTTGGTGATCGGGACGTCGAGTTCGAAGCCTTTCGCGCCGGCAATAGCCACTACTGGCAGGAGACGACTGCTGCCCGCTGGGCGACGGGATATGATTTTCCGGCAGTGAAGGAAGGGCGTGTCAAAAAAGAGGAGGTTGCAAATCCGCTACGCGCCACCGGCATCATGCAGGCTCTCGTACCCAACATGCGACGTGACCTCTTCAAGGACATCAGGGTCCGCGAGGCGCTGAACTATGGACTGGATTTTGAGGAGCTGAACCGAACCGTTGCCTTTAACAGTTACAAACGCATCGACAGTTATTTCTGGAATACCGAACTCGCCTCGTCCGGCCTTCCGCAGGGCAGAGAACTGGAAATTCTGCAGGGCATGAAGGATAAGGTTCCGGCAGAAATCTTTACCACGCCCTATGCCAATCCGGTCGGTGGCGATCCGCAGAAGAGCCGTGATAACCTCCGCAAGGCAATTGCGCTTCTCAAAGAAGCCGGCTGGGAGATCAAGGGCAATCGCATGGTCAATACCAAGACCGGTCAGCCGATGAGCTTCGAGATCCTGTTGTCGAGCCCCATGCTGGAGCGCTGGGCGGTGCCCTATGCCAGCAATCTCAAGAAAATCGGCATAGATGCGCGAGTCCGGACGGTCGATGCATCGCAAGCCGTCAATCGCGAACGCAGCTTCGATTACGACATGATCTGGAATGTCTGGGCGCAGACCATGAACCCTGGCAACGAGCAAGCCGACTATTGGGGATCCGATTCGGTCAATCAGCAGGGGTCTCAAAATTACGCAGGCATTGCCAATCCAGCCGTCGATGAGCTCATTCGCATGATCATCTTCGCGTCGAACCGCGATGAGCAGGTCGCGGCGATCAAGGCGATGGACAGGGTACTGCTTGCAAACCATTACGTCATTCCGCTGTTCTACCGCGGTACCCAGAACATCGTCTATTGGAACACGATCACCCATCCCGCCGAATTCCCGGCCTATAGCCTAGGCTTCCCCGATGCCTGGTGGTCGACCTCGGCGAAATGAGCGGGCTTGCATTGAAGGCGGCCTCGGCTCCAAATGGCGCAAGCGAATCAATGATAAGCCGGTACGGCCGGCAAGGGAAGGCTGGCGGATTGAGCAGCATCGGACTGGACGGCAGGCAGACAAGAAGAAGATTTCCGGAGGCTGAAGGCTGATGGGCGCCTATGTCATTCGCCGCCTGCTTCTGATGATCCCGACCATCGTCGGCATCATGGCGATTTCCTTCATCGTCATTCAATTCGCACCGGGAGGCCCGGTCGAGCAGGTGATCGCCCAATTGACCGGTCAGGCCGATGGCGCCGATCAGCGCCTGTCCGGTGGCGGTGACCTGATGGGTGACGGAGGAGGGGACGAAGGCTCCAGATATCGCGGCGCCCAAGGGCTCGATCCGGAACTGATCGCCAAGCTTGAAAAACAGTTCGGCTTCGACAAGCCGCCGCTGACGCGTTTTGGCGAGATGATGTGGAATTACATCCGCTTCGATTTCGGCGAGAGCTTCTTCCGCAACACCTCCGTGCTCGACCTCATCAAGGAGAAGCTGCCGGTGTCGATCTCGCTTGGCATCTGGATCCTGATCTTCTCCTATGCCATTTCCATCCCGCTCGGCATTCGCAAGGCGGTCAAGGACGGATCGACCTTCGACGTCTGGACCTCGGGTGTCATCGTCGTCGGCTACGCCGTCCCGAGCTTCCTCTTTGGCATTCTGTTGATCGTACTTTTCGCCGGCGGCTCCTTCTACGACTGGTTTCCGCTGCGGGGCCTGGTTTCCGACAATTTCGATCAGCTCGCCTGGTGGCAGAAGCCGCTCGATTATTTCTGGCACCTCACCCTGCCGCTGATCTCGCTTTCGCTTGCAGCCTTCGCGACGACGACGCTTTTGACCAAGAATTCCTTCATCGAGGAAATCAAGAAGCAGTATGTCGTCACCGCCCGCGCCAAGGGTCTGAATGAGCGGCAGGTGCTTTACGGCCATATTTTCCGCAATGCCATGCTGATCATCATCGCCGGTTTCCCCGGCGCCTTCATCTCCGCCTTCTTCACCGGATCGCTGCTGATCGAAAATATCTTCTCGCTCGATGGCCTCGGCCGTCTCGGCTATCTCTCTGTGGTCAACCGGGATTATCCGATCGTCTTCGCCACACTCTACATCTTCTCGCTGCTCGGTCTGTTCGTCAGCTTGATTTCGGACCTGATCTACACCTGGATCGATCCGCGCATCGATTTCGAGCGGAGGGATGTCTGATGGACGCCGCCGCAAATCCTGTCACTGCAACCCCCGTCAAGCCGCCGCGCAAGGGGCTGCTGTCGCCGACCAACATCCGTCGCTGGAAGAATTTCCGGGCGAACGGCCGCGGCTACTGGTCGCTGTGGCTGTTCCTGCTGCTGTTCGGGCTAAGCCTGTTTGCAGAATTCCTCGCCAACGACCGCCCGGTCATCGCCTCCTACAAGGGCGAAATCCTGTTTCCCGTGCTGATCGACTATCCCGAGGAGAAGTTCGGCGGCTTCCTCGCAGAAACCGACTATCGTTCCTCGGTGATTGCCGACGAGATCAACGCCAATGGCTGGATGGTCTGGCCGCCGATCCGTTATTCCTACCGCTCGGTCAATTCGAACATTCCGCATTCGGCGCCCACCGCCCCGTTCTGGCTGATGACGAAGGAGGAGCGCTGCGCCGGCTATCCGCAAGGGATGAACGATCCCGCCTGCACCCTCGGCAATCTCAACTGGCTCGGCACCGATGACCAGGCCCGAGACGTGCTCGCTCGCGTCATCTACGGTTTCCGCATATCGGTGCTCTTCGGCCTGGCGCTCACCATCTGCTCGGCGATCATCGGCGTCACGGCAGGTGCGGTGCAGGGCTATTTCGGCGGCTGGACCGACCTCCTGCTGCAGCGTCTCATCGAAATCTGGTCGTCGATGCCGGTGCTTTACATCCTGCTGATCATCGCCGCCATTCTGCCGCCAGGCTTCTTCGTGCTGCTCGGCATCATGCTGCTCTTTTCCTGGGTCGGTTTCGTCGGCATCGTGCGCGCCGAATTCCTGCGCGCCCGTAATTTCGAATATGTCCGCGCCGCCCGCGCGCTCGGCGTCAACAACCGCACCATCATGTGGCGGCACATGCTGCCGAACGCCATGGTCGCGACGCTGACCTTCCTGCCCTTCATCCTCTCCGGCTCGATCACGACGCTGACCTCGCTCGATTTCCTCGGCTTCGGCATGCCGCCAGGCTCCCCCTCGCTCGGTGAGATGATCGCCCAGGGCAAGACCAATCTGCAGGCGCCGTGGCTCGGGCTGACGGCCTTCTTCACCATGTCGATCATGCTTTCCCTGCTGATCTTCATCGGCGAAGCCGTGCGTGATGCCTTCGATCCGAGGAAGACGTTTCAATGAGCGACATGACAGAACCCCTTCTTTCCGTCCGCGATCTCTCGGTTGCCTTTCATCAGGGCGGCGAAACCTCGCTCGCCGTCGATCATATCTCCTTCGATATCGCCAAAGGCGAGGTCGTGGCGCTGGTCGGCGAATCCGGCTCCGGCAAGTCGGTCTCGGCCAACTCGATCCTGCGGCTTTTGCCCTATCCCTCCGCGAGCCATCCCTCCGGCGAAATCTTCTTCAAGGGCAAGGACCTCCTGAAGGCGTCGGAGCGGGACCTGCGGGAGGTGCGCGGCAACGACATCACCATGATCTTCCAGGAGCCGATGACCTCGCTCAATCCGCTTCATACGATCGAGAAGCAGATCGCCGAGATCCTCGCTCTGCACCAGGGCCTTACCGGCCAGCCGGCGCGCGAGCGCGTGCTGGAATTGCTGAACCAGGTCGGCATCCGCGAACCGGAAAAGCGGCTGAAGGCCTATCCGCACGAACTGTCAGGCGGTCAGCGCCAGCGCGTCATGATCGCCATGGCACTCGCCAACCGGCCGGAGCTACTGATTGCAGACGAGCCGACCACGGCGCTTGACGTCACCGTGCAGGCGCAGATCCTCGAATTGCTCCGGCAGTTGAAGGCCGTCCACGGCATGTCGCTGCTGTTCATCACCCATGATCTCGGCATCGTCCGCAAATTCGCCGATCGCGTCTGCGTTATGACCAAGGGCAAGATCGTCGAAACCGGCACCGTCGAGGAGGTCTTCTCCAATCCGAAGCATGACTATACCCGCCATCTTCTCGCCTCCGAACCGCGCGGCGAGCCGCCGCTTGCCGATCCGTCGAAACCATTGGTGATGGAAGGTTCGGACATCCGCGTCTGGTTCCCGATCAAATCAGGGCTGATGCGCCGCGTCGTCGATCACGTCAAGGCGGTCGACGGCATCGATCTTTCGCTGCGCGCCGGCCAGACCCTCGGCGTCGTCGGCGAATCCGGTTCCGGCAAGACCACGCTCGGCCTGGCGCTCACACGGCTGATCTCCTCGCAAGGGCGAATTGCCTTTGTCGGCAAGGATATAGCCGGCTATTCATTCAGCGAGATGCGGCCGCTGCGCAACCAGCTGCAGGTCGTCTTCCAGGATCCCTATGGATCGCTGAGCCCCCGCATGTCGGTCGGCGATATCGTCGCCGAAGGGCTGAAGGTGCATGAGCGCTCGCTGACATCAGAAGAACGCGACCAGCGCGTCTGCTGGGCGCTGGAGGAGGTGGGTCTCGATCCCCTGACCCGCTGGCGTTACCCGCACGAATTCTCCGGCGGCCAGCGCCAGCGCATCGCCATTGCCCGGGCCATGGTGCTGAAGCCGCGCTTCGTCATGCTCGACGAGCCGACCTCCGCGCTCGACATGAGCGTGCAGGCGCAGGTGGTCGATCTCCTGCGCGATCTGCAGAAGAAGCACGATCTCGCCTATCTCTTCATCAGCCACGACCTGAAGGTAGTGAAGGCGCTCTCCAACGACGTCATCGTCATGCGTTTCGGCAAGGTGGTGGAGCAGGGCCCGTCAGCGGAAATCTTCCGCGCACCGAAGGACGATTACACCCGGGCGCTGATGGCCGCCGCTTTCAACATCGAGGCGGTGCCGACACCCGCCGTACAGCAATAAAAGAAGATCATGCCCGCAAGCCCCCCCGTTCTCGTCGATATCAAGTTCAATCCCGAAGGCGTCGCCCGCGTGCTGAAGACGGCCTTTGCCGACCGCGGCAGCATCAATCTCGCCGATCCGGCCGATCGGGCGCGCGATCTCCGCGCGGTCGAATATGCGCTCCTCTGGAAACCGGATGCCGACCTTTTCGCGCGGGCGCCGAACCTGAAAGTGATCTTTTCGGGTGGGGCCGGCGTCGACCATATCATCGGCATGGCGGGCCTGCCCGAGATCCCGATCGTCCGCTTCGTCGACCGCAGCCTGACGACCCGTATGAGCGAATGGGTGGTCATGCAATGCCTGATGCATCTGCGCGGGCAATACGCCCATGATAGCCACCAGCGCCAGCGCCAATGGGCAAAATTGATCGCGCCGGAGGCGGCGGAAGTGACGGTCGGTGTCATGGGCCTCGGCATTCTCGGGCAGGATGCGGTCGCCAAGCTGAGAGTGATGGGGTTCAACGTCATCGGCTGGTCGCGCAGCCGCAAGCAGATCGATGGCGTCGAAACCTTCGATGCCAGCGAGTTGGACAGCTTCCTCGCAAGGACCGACATCCTCGTCGGCCTGCTGCCACTGACGCCTGAAACAACAGGCTTCTATAACGCCCGGCTGTTTGCGAAGCTGCGCCGCGACTGCGCGCTCGGAAAGCCGGTCTTCATCAATGCCGGCCGCGGCAAGAGCCAGGTCGAGGCCGATATCGTCTCCGCCATCCGTGACGGTACCCTCGGCGGCGCTTCCCTGGATGTCTTCGAGGCGGAACCGCTTGCATCAGACCACCCATTGTGGGACTTGCAGAACGTCTTCATCACGCCGCACGATGCGGCGGTCTCCGAAGAAAACGCGCTGTTCCGTCATGTCGAGACGCAGATCGCTCGTTTCGAGCGCGGCGAGCCGCTGCAATTCGTGGTCGACCGCGCCGCCGGCTACTAAAGCATGTCGCGCAAAAGTGTGCAGCGGTTTTGCGATAACGACATGCGTAAAAACAAGGACCTAAAGCGCGAGGAGCGAATCTGAAAGATCGCGACGCGCTTTAGTTTAGGCTTTCGGAACCTTCCAGACAGCCACCCGTTTCCTCTGCGGAAATTCTTCGCAGCCGGATCGGCCGGTCAAGACAGCGGAAGGAGACGATGATGGCCCATCAGACGGAAACACGCTGGGAAAAGTCGGATGGCAAGCTCCACAAGGAACAGCAGATCCCGCCGGTGAAGGCAAGGCAGGGACGCATGGGTTATCGCATCCTGACGGTGCTGATCGTCGCGCTGGTGCTTGCTTTCGTGGTCTGGATACCGGTCGAGATCTGGGGAAATCGCGAGGCAAACGAGGTGGCACCGCAACAGCCGGGTCAGCAGCTCCAGTCGCAGCAGCCGGCTCCGGCTCCCGCGCCGGCGCTGCAGAATGGGACTGCCGTTCCAACCGAAACGCCGAACACCACGCCGGCCGCTCCGAATGTGGCACCCGCAACGCCGGCCCAATAATCGTGAGCAAAACCATGTTCACGTCCCGCCGCCACACCGCGGCGGGACGTTCATTGTTTTGTCTGGACTTTAGCCGCCGATTTTTCGATAAGAAGGCGCACGAGCCGGTTTTGTGCGCCGGCCGGGAACTTGGCAGTACCCAGGAATTTGGCAGCACCTGACCGAAGTGGACAGGGGCGGGAGTTTGATGGCCAGGACCGATATCGCAAGACGCGTCTACAATCACGCCTGGAAACTCGATCCGATCATCCGGAGTCTGATCGATACCGACTTCTACAAGCTTTTGATGCTGCAGATGATCTGGAAGCTTTATCCGAACGTGAACGCTTCCTTCACCCTCATCAACCGCACCAAGCGTGTGCGTCTGGCCGAGGAGCTCGACGAAGGCGAGTTGCGCGAGCAGCTCGATCATGCCCGCACGCTGAGACTTTCCAAAAAGGAAATGATCTGGCTTGCGGGTAACAGCTTCTATGGTCGCGCGCAGATCTTCGAGCCGGAATTCCTTGCCTGGCTTTCCAATTTCCAGCTTCCCGAATACGAGCTGTCGAAGAAGGACGGCCAGTATGTGCTGGATTTCCACGGATCGTGGAAGGAAACCACCATGTGGGAAATCCCGGCGCTCGCCATCGTCAACGAGCTGCGCTCGCGCTCGGCGATGAAGGCGCTCGGTCCCTTCACCCTCGATGTGCTCTATGCTCGCGCCAAGGCGAAGATGTGGTCGAAGGTCGAACGGCTGAAGGAATTGCCGGGCTTGCGTATCTCCGATTTCGGCACTCGCCGCCGCCACAGTTTCCTCTGGCAGCGCTGGTGCGTCGAGGCGCTGAAGGAAGGCATTGGCCCGGCTTTTGCCGGTACCAGCAACGTATTGCTGGCGATGGATTCCGATCTCGAGGCCGTCGGCACCAATGCTCATGAGCTGCCGATGGTGGCCGCCGCCCTGGCCGAAACCGACGAGCAGCTCCGCAACGCGCCCTACAAGATCCTGCGCGACTGGAACAAGCTCTATGGCGGCAACCTTCTGATCGTGCTGCCCGATGCCTTCGGCACCGCCGCCTTCCTGCGCGATGCGCCGGAATGGGTCGCCGACTGGACCGGTTTCCGCCCGGACAGTGCCCCGCCGATCGAAGGCGGCGAGAAGATTATCGACTGGTGGAAGAAGATGGGCCGCGATCCGCGCCAGAAGCTGCTGATCTTCTCCGACGGCCTCGATGTCGACGCCATCATCGACACCTACCGGCATTTCGAAGGCCGCGTGCGCATGAGCTTCGGCTGGGGCACGAACCTGACGAACGATTTTTCCGGCTGCGCGCCGATCGAGATCTCCGGCCTCAACCCGATCTCCGTCGTCTGCAAGGTCAGCGACGCCAACGGCCGTCCGGCGGTGAAGCTCTCCGACAACCCGCAGAAGGCGACCGGCGACCCGGCCGAGGTAGAACGCTACCTGAAATTCTTCGGCGCCGAGGACAGGATCGATCAGACCGTTCTGGTATAGGTCCGGGACAAGGCGTCGCCATCCCGTGACGCATTGGCATGCCCTGCCATCGCATCCTCGATCGACCAACCGAAGCGCCAGGCGTCGAACATCGAGTACCATTCCTGGAAATCGGTTATCGGCAGGATATCCGGCTTCGACATAGGATTGTCGGCCAGACTGCGGCCACGCGCACGGTCCCGTACGCCACGCTCCTGCATCTCAAGCAGATCCTCGAACATCATTACCCCCGGTCTTTACCCGATGGATTCATGCAATCATCCTAATAAAGCATTGTCGAGTCCGGATGCGAAAGTTCGAGTTTTTCACAGGATTAGCTCCAATTCGCTAGTTCTGGCGATAATGGAAACGGGAACTCGCCTGACGGCGTTCGAAACCATGCACGTTCAGCAATATGCTCCACGAGCGTCGTGACGGGGAGGCTCGGCTTCCTGGCTGGGGTCCGCCGCCGAGCCTCCCGGCTGGCCGACTTTGAACTGGCCGGCAGCGCCGGCAAGTTGCCGCTTTTCCGCAGGCGTGATCCAACCCAGATAATCTCGAAGGTTAATCGCCGGTTAATATCCACCGGTGTCTTCCCGAACCCGCACAAACCTGCAACGCGGGCGACAGCGGCGCGCGTCTTTTCAGACGGCAAAGGACGCTGCAACACTTTCAATGCCGCCTAATTTTGTCCTGAAATCGATTTCGATTTCAGGAACTGTGCAGGAGCGGCAACCTCTCGGGTTTTCAGGCAGCCAATCTGCGAAACCGGGTTCTGATCCGGTCGAGATAATAATGGCCGGGAGACGGCGCCGCCGTCATTGCATGGGCTTCCGAGGTTGGAACGCCTTCGAACAGACGTTCCTCGCCATTCTTGAAACAAATCCTGAGTCGTCCGTCGTCCTGGCTGAAATAGACGGATTTGATGATCTTCGACTTTACCGAAAGTTCTTCCACCTGTTTTACCTCTGTTTTTTAATTTGGCAGAAGGTAAACCCAAACGTGCAAAGACGCGGTGAAGCCGCATGGTAAAAATTCAGGAATCTTTCGACGATTAAAACCTCGTAGCGTCATCGGAGCGACGGGTTCGAGAGCCTCGAACGTACGCTTGCGAGTGGGGCATTTCGTTGCTCCGTCTCGCACACGTCCGCCGCGGCAAAGGCCTGTTTCCGCAATTTGGTCGGAACTCGAAATAAGATCAAGCCCGATCAGATTTCGCCAATCCGGCAGAGAAGGCCGTCAGCAAGGCCTTTCCTGGGATCCAGTCCTCAAGGCCGCTTTGCCCGTTGATGTGGCCGAAAGGACCGATCGCGACAAGACCGCTGCCCCACAGATCCGCTCGTGCATGGGCATGGTCGAGCGTGCCGAAAGGATCATCGGCGCTTGCGATGATCAGAGTGGGGAAGCGCATCTTTTGTGACGGTGGATCGGCGAATCCGGCCGCCTCCTCTGGGAATGACGCGGACTGCGGGTCCGGGACTGCCACAAGAAACGCTCCGGCAACGGTAAGCGAAGAAACCTGCTGCCAATGAGCGACCAGCAGACAGGCAAGGCTATGGGCGACCAGCAGGGGAGGGGTTGCTGATTCGCCGACGGCGCGCTCCAGGGCTGAAATCCAGTCCACCAGGTCGGGTTTTTCCCAATTGGCCGGTTGAAAACGTCGCATTTCCGGGTTCGACCTTTCCCAGCGTGTTTGCCAATGAGTATCGCCCGAACCGCCAATCCCCGGCAATATGATGATGTCCTTCATGTCTCTTCCTCTGATCATCCGCGCAGTTGAAAATGATGCATTTTCATTTGCTTCGGAATGAATGATCATCGGAAAACCGCGTCTCTTTCCGATGATTTTAAGGTGACCCCATGGCTTTTCAGGAAAACAATCGGGTATCGCTCGATCCAACCGATATCGCCATTATCGAGGCGATGCAGGAAAATGGACGCATTGCGATTTCCGAACTCGGTCGACGGGTCGGGCTCTCTCAGCCAGCAGCATCGGAACGGGTCAAGCGGCTGGAAGATCGCGGCATCATTGTCGGTTACACCGCCCGGATAGACCCCACCGCTCTGGGGATTGGAATGACGGCTGTGCTTCGCTTGCGCACGACGCATGAGCATATCAAGGCCTGTCTGAAACAGTTCGCGGAGATGCCGCAAGTCATGGAAGTATTGCGCCTCACCGGAGAGGACTGTTTTCTTTTGAAGGTGCTGGTTCCGTCGCCGGGGGAGCTGGAAACGATCGTGGACACGATCGCGCGTTTTGGAGCCGTGACGACATCTCTGGTGTTGCGCAGCGAGAATCCGAAACCGATCGGACGCGCCCTGCTGCAGCGCCCTTGAGAATATGCGGACGACCAGCTTGTTCCAGCGAAGCGTGCCGCCAAAACGCTTCCGCGTCCCGCTCTCGATACGGTTTGAATCAATATTGAGAATGAAGGTATGGCGGACAGGGTGGGATTCGAACCCACGGTACGCTTTCACGTACACACGCGTTCCAGGCGTGCGCCTTAAACCACTCGGCCACCTGTCCTTTTTTGGCGTTCGCGCCCAGGGTAGGAGCAAATCGTCGGAACGGCGCGATATATACCGATGAATTTACGTCGATCAACCTAAATCTAACAGTTTTTTGACTTCTTCCGATAAAACTCGCCTCGGCCCATCCATTGTGCTTCACCTCATCGACGACTATGTAATTCTCTAGGTGGAGAATGGCGCGGCCGGCCGGAATTGTCCGGCATATCGAGCGTCGGAGGAATTGATGCGTTTCCTGTTGCGTCTGGCGAGTCTTGTCGCGCTTGCGGCGGCCGTTATTGCCGGGACCATCGATTCGATCCAATCGGTTGCCGCGTCCTCCGTGGTGATGACGCCGATCTCCGATGCCTGGCAGGATGTGAGCCCGACGACGCTGACGTCGCTGCAATCCTCCCTTTCCTATTATATCCACCCGCGCTTCTACACCCTCATCTTCCAGTGGCTGATGCTCCAGCCGGCCTTTGCCGTTTTCCTGGTGATCGCGCTGCTTCTGTGGATGATCGGCTACAAGAAGCCGCCGGTGGCCGGTCGCTTCACCGCATAGCTAGGTGGTTTTGCCGGCACGGCCCGGTGAGAAATCCGGGTGGCGTAGCCTGCTCTTCGACATCGGTATCTACCGCCGGGCTGGCTAGAAAATCCGCATTCTGAGGGAGAGAATGTCCAAAAATCAGTCCCGAAGAGCTGATTTTCGGCAATCGCTGCAAATCTTTACCGCCTGAAAAATTTCTGGTGAATTTTTCCGTGAGCCATGCAAGGATGCACGCAGCCAGGCCTCCGGGGGGAGGTCGGTGGTTCCGCAGACATGCCCGAAAAGGGCTTGCGGGAGGACCCCTAACGAATAGCAACAACAGGGCTGCACAATGAAAAAATCCCTTCTCACTCTCTTTGCCGTGGCTGCCATGTCGACGACGGCGCTTGCCGCCGATGTCAAGCCGGCGCTGGTTTACGGCACCGGCGGGAAGTTCGATAAGTCCTTCAACGAGGCGGCCTATAACGGCGCCGAGAAGTTCAAGACCGAGACCGGCATTGCCTATCGCGACTTCGAGCCGACGGGCGACACCCAAGGCGAACAGGCCATCCGCAACTTCGCAAGCCGCGGGTTCAATCCGGTGGTTGCCGTTTCCTTCGCCTGGACCTCGGCCATCGAGAAGGTTGCAGCCGAATTCCCGGACACCAAGTTCATCATCGTTGACTCCGTCGTCGACAAGCCGAACGTCCGCTCGGTTGTCTACAAGGAAGAAGAAGGTTCCTACCTCGTCGGCGTTCTCGCCGGCATGGCCTCCAAGACCGGCAAGGTCGGCTTCGTCGGCGGCATGGACATCCCGCTGATCCGCAAGTTCGAATGCGGCTACGAGCAGGGCGCACGCTCCGTCAAGGCCGATATCGAAGTGTTCCAGAACATGACCGGCACGACGGGCGCTGCCTGGAACGACCCGGTCCGCGGCGGCGAGTTGGCGAAGAACCAGATCGACCAGGGCGCTGACGTCGTTTATGCGGCAGCCGGCGCCACCGGTCTCGGCGTTCTGCAGACCGCCGCCGACAACAAGAAGCTGTCGATCGGCGTCGACTCCAACCAGAACCATCTGCATCCGGGCTCGGTCCTGACTTCGATGGTCAAGCGCGTCGATCTCGCCGTCTACAATGCCTACAACGACACCAAGAACGACAAGTTCACCGGCGGTGTCCAGGCGCTCGGCGTCAAGGAAGACGGTGTCGGCGCCGCGATCGACGACAACAACAAGTCGCTGATCACACCGGAAATGCAGGCTGCCGTCGACAAGGCCAAGGCCGATATCATCGCGGGAACCGTCAAGGTTCACGATTACACCTCGGACAACGCTTGCCCGAAGTGATCCGCGCCCGTATGTGATCGACGATTGAGATCGGGCGTATGGCGGAGGGGATTTTCGCCATACGCCCTTTTCTTATTTGGAGTCTGCAGTGACAGATAAGCCCGCTATCGAGCTTGTCGGCATCGATAAGAAATTCGGTGCCGTCCACGCCAACAAGGACATCAACCTGACCGTTGCCAAGGGAACGATCCACGGCATCATCGGCGAAAACGGTGCCGGCAAATCGACCCTGATGTCGATCATCTACGGTTTCTACCATGCCGATAGCGGCGAGATCCTGGTCAACGGCAATCCGGTCACCATCCGCGACAGCCAGGCGGCGATCGCCACCGGCATCGGCATGGTGCACCAGCATTTCATGCTGGTCGATAATTTCACGGTGCTCGAGAACATCATGCTTGGCGCCGAAGGCGGCATGCTGTTGGCGAGGGGCGTCGCCTCGGCCCGCGCCGAGCTCAAGCGGCTGGAAACGGAATATGGCCTGGAGGTCGATCCGGACGCGCTGATCGAGGAGCTGCCGGTCGGCCTGCAGCAGCGTGTCGAGATCCTGAAAGCGATGTATCGCGGCGCCGAGATCCTGATCCTCGACGAGCCGACCGGCGTTCTGACGCCGGCAGAGGCCGATCATCTCTTCCGGATCCTCAAGGTGCTGCGCGACCAGGGCAAGACGATCATCCTCATCACCCACAAGCTGCGCGAGATCATGGCGATCACCGATACGGTCTCGGTCATGCGCCGCGGCGAAATGGTCGCGACCCGCAAGACGGCGGAGACGACGGTGGAGGAACTCGCCGAGCTGATGGTCGGCCGCCGCGTGCTGCTGCGCGTGCAGAAGGGCGAGGCCAACCCCGGATCTCCCGTGCTGTCCGTCCGCAACCTGACGGTCAAGGACAATCGCGGCGTCACCATGGTCGACAATGTCTCCTTCGACGTGCGCGCCGGCGAGATCGTCGGCATCGCCGGTGTCGCCGGCAATGGCCAGTCCGAATTGCTGGAGGCTATTGCCGGCATCCGCAAGCCGACCTCCGGCGAAATCCTGCTCGACGGCCAGACGATCGACAAGGCTGATCCCGCCCGCCTGCGTGATCTCGGCCTCGCGCATATTCCCGAGGACCGCCACCATATGGGCCTGGTGCTGAAATTCGAGGAATATGAAAATTCCGTGCTCGGCTATCATCGCCGCCCGGCCTACAGCAAAGGCCCGCTGCTCGATCTCGAAGCGATCCGCAAGGATGCGATGGAGAAGATCGAGAAGTACGACATCCGCCCGCCAAACCCGCGGCTTAAGACGGCGAATTTCTCCGGCGGCAACCAGCAGAAGATCGTCGTCGCCCGCGAGATCGAACGCGATCCGAAGATGCTGATCATCGGCCAGCCGACACGTGGCGTCGATATCGGCGCTATCGAATTCATCCACCGCCGGATCATCGAAATGCGCGATGCGGGCAAGGCGATCCTGCTCGTCTCCGTCGAGCTCGATGAAATCCGCTCCCTTTCGGACCGTATCCTTGTCATGTTTGCCGGCCATGTCGTCGGCGAGAAGACGCCCGATGCCGGTGAACAGACCCTCGGCCTGATGATGGCCGGCATTGCCGCGTGAGGCCTTTATGAGCACTGCTTCCGTTCCGCTGCCAAACTGGATCAACTACGGCCTCATCCCGCTTTTGAACCTTACCGTCGCCTTCCTGATCTCCGGCTTCGTCGTCTGGCTGATCGGTGAAAGCCCTCTCGATGCGCTGTCGCTGCTGATCGAGGGTGCGCTCGGCAATGGCGAGTTCATTGGCTTCACGCTGTTCTACGCGACGAGCTTCATCTTCACCGGCCTTTCCGTCGCGGTGGCAATCCATGCCGGTCTCTTCAACATCGGCTCCGAGGGCCAGGCCTACATGGGTGGCCTCGGCTGTGCACTGGTGGCGCTTTCGCTCGATAATTACGTGCCATGGTATGTGACGATGCCGGTTGCGGTGGTCGGCGCTGCACTCTTCGGCGCGGTTGCCGCCTTCATTCCGGCATGGCTTCAGGCGAAGCGGGGCAGCCATATCGTCATCACGACGATCATGTTCAACTACATCATCGCCTCGCTGATGAACTACCTGCTGGTGCACGTATTGATCGTGCCCGGCAAAATGGCGCCGGAAACACGCACATTCCTCGAGGGTGGGCAGTTGCCGAAGCTAACATGGCTGATGGAAATATTCGGGACAAAGCTGGGTGCTGCCCCGTTAAACGTCTCTTTCATCATTGCGCTGGTTATGTGCTACGTCGTCTGGCTTTTAATCTGGCGCACGAAACTTGGCTTCGAGATGCGCACGCTAGGCGTCAGTCCGACAGCTGCTTCATATGCCGGTATTCCCTACGTACGAATCGTGATGATCGCGATGATGCTCTCCGGCGCGCTGGCCGGCATGATGGCGCTGAATCCGGTTATGGGCGCCTCCGCCCGCCTGCAGGTGGGGTTCGTCGGCGGCGCCGGCTTCGTCGGCATCGCCGTATCGCTGATGGGCCGCAATCATCCGCTCGGCATCATCCTGGCGGCAATCCTCTTCGGCATCCTCTATCAGGGCGGCGACTGGATCTCCTTCGAAATGCCGAATATCACACGCGAGATGATCCTCGTCATCCAGGGTCTGGTGATCCTGTTTGCCGGCGCGCTGGAATATATGTTCCGGCCGGCGATGGTGCGCCTCTATCAGCAGTTCAAGCGCGGTTAAGGAGCGGGCGATGGATTATTATGACATCTTCATCAGCGTTCTAGCCTCCACCATCCGCCTGTCGATCCCGCTGATCTTCACCGCCCTTGCCGGTCTGTTTTCGGAACGCGCCGGCATCTTCGATATCGGCCTTGAGGGTAAGATGCTGGGCTCAGCCTTTGCCGCCGCCTGCGTTGCCTATCTCACCGGTTCCGCCTGGCTCGGGCTCGGTGCCGGCATCCTCTGCTCGGTGGCGCTGAGCCTGCTGCACGGCTTCGCCTCGATTACCAATCGCGGCAATCAGATCGTGTCAGGTGTGGCGATCAACTTCTTCATCGCCGGCATCACCATCGTGCTCGGCCAGGCCTGGTTCGGCCAGGGCGGGCGCACGCCGCAGCTGGCGCCGGATTCGCGTTTCGCGCCGATCATCCTCCCGGGCGCCGATGCCGCCCGCGACATTCCGATCATCGGCCCGCTTTATGCCAATGTCATATCCGGCAACAATATACTCACCTACCTCGCCTTCCTCGCCGTACCGTTTTCCTGGTGGGTGCTTTACCGCACACGTTTCGGCCTGCGCCTGCGCGCCGTCGGCGAAAATCCGGGCGCGGTCGATACGGCAGGTATTTCCGTTGCCTGGCTGCGCTACCGCGCCGTCATGTGTGCCGGCATTCTCTGCGGCTTTGCCGGCACTTATCTCGCCATCGCCCAGTCCGCCGCCTTCATCAAGGACATGTCGGCCGGCAAGGGCTACATCGCGCTCGCAGCACTCGTCTTCGCCAAGTGGAAGCCGGTCCCCGTCATGTTTGCCTGCCTGCTCTTCGGCTTTCTCGATGCGCTGGCAAATTTCATGCAGGGAAAGCAGGTGCCGCTGATCGGCGAAGTGCCGGTTCAGGTCTTCCAGGCGCTGCCCTATGTCCTTACCTGCGTCCTGCTTGCCGGCTTCATCGGCGTCGCGACCCCGCCGAAAGCTGGTGGCGTGCCCTATACGAAGGAGCGTTGATATGTCTCACGATCTGTTCGAAGCCGCCCGCGGCGCCATGGCCTTTGCCCATGCACCCTATTCGAAATTTCCGGTTGGCGCGGCGATCCGCGCCGAGGACGGCAAGGTCTATACCGGCGCCAACATCGAAAACCTCTCTTTTCCGCAAGGGTGGTGCGCCGAGCCGACGGCGATCGGCGCCATGATCATGGGCGGCGCCAAGAAGATCGTCGAAATGGCGGTCATTGCCGAAAAACTCCCGCTCTGCCCGCCCTGCGGCGGTTGCCGCCAGAAGATCTCCGAATTTGCCTCCAAGGAGACGAAGATCTACCTCTGCGATGAGGCGGGCGTGAAGAAGACCATGACGATGGAAGAGCTTCTTCCCTTCAGTTTCGAGACCGAACTCGGATGAAGGCGACCGTCAACCTGCTTGCCGCATTGCTCGGTGGCATCAAGCCACGCCACGGTATCGTGCTCGGCTCCGGTCTCGGCTCTCTCGTCGGTGCGCTGGACGGCGCCGTGCGTGTTCCCTATCGTGACCTGCCGGGCTTTCCCGTCAGTGCCGTCTCCGGCCATGCAGGCGAAGTTGTCGCCGGCCGTCTCGGCGGCGTGCCCGTTATCATGCTCTCCGGCCGCGTGCATTATTACGAGAGGGGCGATGCCAACGCCATGCGCCTGCCAATCGAGGTGCTGAAGGCGCTCGGCGTCGAAGCGCTGATCCTGACCAATTCGGCCGGATCGTTGCGTGACGACATGCCGCCCGGTTCGGTGATGCAGATCACCGATCACATCAACTATTCCGGCATGAACCCGCTGATCGGCGAGGAAAGCGATCACCGTTTCGTCGGCATGACCAATGCCTATGACGCGGGCCTTGCCGCGGCGATGCAAAGGGCAGCGGCAAAGCTTGAAATCGAGCTGGCGCAAGGTGTCTATATGTGGTTCTCCGGTCCAAGCTTCGAAACGCCGGCCGAAATCCGCATGGCGCGCATCCTTGGCGCCGATGCCGTCGGCATGTCGACTGTGCCTGAGGTCATCATCGCAAGAATGCTGGGCCTGAGGGTTGCCGCCGCCTCCGTTATCACCAACTATGGGGCAGGCATGACCGGCAATGAGCTCAGCCATGAAGAAACCAAGGACATGGCGCCCATTGGCGGCGCCCGTCTCGCCGCCATTTTGAAAGACATGATTGCGGCTGGAACAGGATGATTTTAGGCCGGGTCGGCCTAAAATCTGAATCCTGTTCTAAATAGATAATTAGAACATGGTGCCGAAACCGCGCACACTTTGCGGCTTCATGCTCTAGAGGATGCGAAGATGAATAGCCATTCCAACCGGGAGACGGCGGCTGTCGCCCTTTCTCTTCTCGATCTCACCAATTTGAAGGATGATTGCACCGAGGCGCAGATCGACGCGCTCTGCGCCCGGGCGCAGACGCCCTACGGCACCAGCGCTGCGATCTGCATCTGGCCGCGGTTCGTCGCTCAGGCCCGCAATATCCTCGGCACCGGGCACGCCGTGCGGATCGCGACCGTCGTCAACCTCCCCTCCGGCGATATGGAAGTAGCCGATGTCGCCGCTGAAGCACGCGAGGCGATTGCCGATGGCGCCGATGAGATCGATCTGGTCATCCCCTACCGCAAGCTGCTCGCCGGCAACGAGAAGGCGGTGACCGACATGGTCAAGGCCGTGCGCGCAGAATGCGCCGGCCCCGTCTTGCTGAAGGTCATCATCGAGACTGGCGAGCTGAAGGATGCGGCATTGATCCGCCATGCCTCCGAACTCGCCATCGAAGCCGGCGCCGATTTCATCAAGACCTCCACCGGCAAGGTCGCCGTCAATGCGACGCTCGAAGCCGCCGACATCATGATCCGCACTATCCGCGAGAGCGGACGCAAGGTCGGCTTCAAGCCATCAGGCGGCATCGGTTCGGTGGCCGATGCCGCGCTCTATCTGAGCCTTGCCGAAACCATCATGACACCGGACTGGGCGATGCCGTCGACGTTCCGCTTCGGCGCTTCCGACCTGCTCGACGATATCCTGGCGGTTCTGAGCGGAACACAGTCGGCACCGGCTGCGGCGTCGGGCTACTGAAATGATTCCGCAGGAGATCATCCGGCGTAAGCGCGATGGCGACGAACTCGACGCCGCCGAGATCAGCTCCTTCGTCGCGGCACTCGCCGCCGGTCAGTTGTCGGAAGGTCAGATCGGCGCATTCGCCATGGCCGTCTGGTTCAAGGGCATGTCGCGGACCGAAATCGTGGCCTTGACGCTGGCGATGGCCGATTCCGGCGACAGGCTGCAATGGGCCGATATCGATCGCCCGATCGCCGACAAGCATTCGACCGGTGGCGTCGGCGACAATGTTTCGCTGATGCTGGCGCCGATCGCCGCTGCCTGCGGCCTCGCCGTTCCGATGATCTCCGGGCGCGGCCTCGGCCATACCGGCGGCACGCTGGATAAGCTCGAATCCATTCCCGGCTATATGATCACCCCGGATGCGAACCTGTTCCACAAGGTCGTGAAGGAGGCGGGATGCGCCATCATCGGCCAGACCGGGACCTTGGCGCCCGCCGACGGCAGGCTCTATGCCGTGCGCGACGTGACCGCCACCGTCGATTCCATTCCCCTCATCACTGCCTCTATCCTCTCGAAGAAACTTGCGGCGGGGCTCGAGACGCTGGTGCTCGACGTCAAGGTCGGCAACGGCGCGTTCATGGCCGATCGCGGCCAGGCGGAGATCCTGGCGCAGTCACTGGTCGAGGTGGCCAATGGCGCAGGCGTGAAGACCTCGGCCCTGATCACCGACATGAACCAACCGCTCGCCGATAGTGCCGGCAATGCCGTCGAAATGCGCAACTGCCTGGATTTCCTGGCGGGCAGGAAGGCCGACACGCGGCTTGAGACCGTCGTTCTTGCTTTCGCCGCCGAGATGCTGGTGAAATCCGGTATCGCCGCCTCGTCTGATGAAGCCGAGAGGATGGCGCGGCAAGCCCTGTCATCGGGAAAGGCGGCCGAGGTCTTCGCGCGCATGGTGTCCATGCTCGGCGGCCCGGCCGATCTCATCGAAAACCCCGACCGATACCTGGCCAAGGCGCCGGTCGCAAAGCCTGTTCCGGCCGCCCGGTCCGGCTGGCTTGCCGCCTGCGATGCGCGCGGTATCGGGGTCAGTGTCATCGATCTTGGCGGCGGAAGACGCCATCCGGCGGACCGGATTGATCATCGCGTCGGCTTCTCCGAACTCCTGCCGCTCGGCACCCGCGTCAATGCCGGCGAACCGATCGCGCTGGTTCATGCCGCCGACGAAGCCGCGGCGGAAAGGGCAGCTGCGGCACTTGCCGCGCACTATCGCATCACCGAGGACAAGCCGGAGCTGACACCGGTAATTGCCGGCCTGATCTGACGCGGTTTACTGCTTGAGGCTGAGCGAACCGTCGGCGACGGAATAGGAGGCGAGCTTCTGCAAAAAGCTCATGCCGACCAGCGTCGTCGTCAGCGCATCGTCCTTCAGGACGAAGGCTTCAACCTCACGCACGCGAATACCGCCGATCTCGACCCGGTCGAGCGTCACATGCGCGGCCTTCGTCCGGCCGTTCGCGGTGTTCACCCCATAGCGGAAATCGAGCTGGTTGGCGGTGAAGCCCAGCCGGCGGGCGAGCGTCTCGTTGAGCGCCACATAGGTGGCGCCGGTATCGATCAGGCCCTGCACCGGCTTGCCGTTGATCTTGAAGCTGCCGGTATAATGGCCCTGCGCATCGGCCTGAAGGCGGATCGCATTGCTGCCGTAGGCCGGCTCCGGTGCGACCGGCTGCTCGGTTTGGGTCGATACGTAATTGGCGGAGAGAGCGTCAGCGGGCTGCTGGCTGGTGCTTCCGAAGAAGGAAGGCACCTGTGTGGCGAGCACTGCGGCGATGCTGGCGAATAGGACGGTACGCACGAGCATGAAACAGAAATCCTTCCTGTATAAACCCGGCTTCATGCAGGGCCTCATGCTCCAAGCTTGCTAAACCTCAAGTGCTGATAAGTTGCTAAGATCGACGCCAAAAGGCCCGGAACGAACCTCCGGGCCGTAAAGTCTTTCGATTTGGTAAAGGAAGGCTGAAATTACTTGGTGCCGTACATACGGTCGCCGGCATCGCCGAGGCCGGGCATGATGTAGCCCTTCTCGTTGAGATGACTGTCGATCGATGCGGTGAAGACGGGAACATCGGGATGCGCGGCGCGGAAGTTGCGGATGCCTTCCGGCGCGGCAAGCAGGCAGAGGAAGCGGATATTGTGGGCGCCGCGCTCCTTGAGCTTGTCGATCGCCGCGATCGAGGAATTGCCGGTCGCAAGCATCGGGTCGACGACGATGATCAGCCTTTCGGCCACGTCCTCCGGCGCCTTGAAGTAATACTCGACCGGCTGCAGCGTCTCGTGGTCGCGGTAGACGCCGATATGCGAGACGCGGGCGGACGGCACGAGATCGAGCATGCCTTCGAGCAGCCCGTTGCCGGCGCGCAGGATCGAGGCGAAGACCAGCTTCTTGCCCTCGAGGATCGGCGATTCCATCGTTTGCAGCGGCGTCTCGATCGTTTCCATCGTCAGTTCGAGATCGCGGGTCACTTCGTAGCAGAGCAGCGTCGAGATTTCGCGCAGCAAACGCCGGAAACTTCCCGTCGATGTCTCCTTGCGCCGCATGATGGTGAGCTTGTGCTGCACAAGCGGATGATCGATGACCGTGACGCCGTCCATGGGGAAGCCTTTCATTCTTTCTATCGAATGTTTCTTTCACGGAAATTGGCCCGACCGCAAGAGTGGCGGCCAATTTGCGTCGATCTTCCCCAGCCTCTGGGGTCTTTAAAGCCGGGCGAGCAAGTCCTTGCGCGTCTGCTCGTCGACGAAGGCCGCTTCGATCGCCGTGCGCGTCATCGCATCGATCTCGGCGTCGCTGAAGCCGAAAGCTCCGGCGGCAAGTTCATATTCCCGCTTCAGTGAAGTATAGAAGAATGGCGGATCGTCCGAGCTGATCGTCACCCGCACGCCCGCTTCCTTCAGTCGCCGCAGCGGATGGGACGCAAAATCGGGAAACACCCCGAGCGCGATATTGGAGCCCGGGCAGATCTCGAGCACGGTGCCGAGGTCGGCAAGCCGCTTCACTAGGTCGAGATCCTCGATGGCGCGCACGCCGTGGCCGATCCGCGAGGGGCGCACCGCATTGAGCGCGTCGTCAACGCTGAAGGCGCCGCAGACCTCGCCGGCATGAATGGTCAGCCCCAGGCCGGCATCGCGGGCGATATCGAAGGCGCGTGCGTAATCGGCCACACGGCCCATGCGCTCTTCGCCGGCAAGGTTGAAGCCGGTAATCAAAGGATTGTCCGCCTTTGCTGCATATTCGGCAGCGCCGATTACGCTTTCCGGACCGAAATGCCGCTCGCCGGTGACGATCAGCCGGGCCTCGATGCCGCTCTTTTCCCTGGCCCGCCGGATGCCTTCGCAGATACCGGATATATAGGCGTCGGCTCCCAGCCCGATGCGCTTGCCGTGGTCGGGCGAAACGATGAGCTCGCTGTAGATCGTATCGATGCCGGCGAGTTCGTCGAGATAGGTTTCGGTCAGAAGCGCATAATCCTCCTCGGTTCTGTAGACCTCGGAAACCTTGTCGTAACATTCGAGGAAGCTTGCGAAATCATGCCAGATATAGGCGCCGTCGCGAAGCTCAGCGCTGATGTCGACGCCATATTTCCGTGCCTGCGCCGCTGTCAGAGCTGGCGGTGCCGCACCCTCCAGGTGGCAGTGCAGTTCGACCTTCTTCAAATGCGATGTCACAGAAAACTCCTTCCGTGCGCTCCGGCCGGAATGCCGAGATGCCGCGCGATGCTTTCGCCGATATCGGCATAGCTGCGGCGCACGCCGATCGAACGCGACCGGATGCCGGGGCCATAAGCGATGACAGGCACGCGTTCGCGCGTATGGTCCGTGCCGCGCCAGGTCGGATCGCAGCCATGATCGGCGGTGAGCACGACGAGATCGCCGGGCTTCAGTTTCTTGTGGACTTCGGGCAAGCGCGCATCGAAGGCTTCGAGTGCTGCGGCATAACCCGGCACGTCGCGGCGATGACCGTAGATCATGTCGAAATCGACGAAATTGGTGAAAACGAGATCGCCGTCCTCAGCCGCGTCGATCGCCGAGAGCGACGCATCCATCAGCGCCTCATTGCCATTCGCCTTGATGACCCTGGAAATGCCCTGATGTGCGAAGATGTCGCCGATCTTTCCCACAGCATGCACATGTCGGCCATGCTCGATCAGCCGATCAAGCAGCGTCGGCTCCGGCGGCAGCACGGAGAAGTCGCGCCGGTTTCCGGTACGCTGGAAAGTAGAAGCGGACTGGCCAATAAAGGGCCGGGCGATGACGCGGCCGATATTGTAGGGATCGAGCAGCCCCCGGGCTAGACGGCAGAAGGCGAGCAGACGATCAAGGCCGAAATGCACCTCGTGCGCCGCGACCTGGAAGACCGAATCCGAGGAGGTATAGCAGATCGGCTTGCCGGTGCGGATATGTTCCTCGCCGAGCCGGGCGATGATCTCCGTTCCCGAGGCATGGCAGTTGCCGAGGATGCCGGGCACGTCAGCCTCCCTGCACAGCGCCTCGATGAATTCCTGAGGAAAGGCGTCGCCCTCTATCGGGAAGTAACCCCAATCGAAACTGACAGGTGTTCCCGCGATCTCCCAATGGCCCGACGGCGTATCCTTGCCGCGGGAAACTTCGGTGGCGGCGCCATAAATGCCGTAGACCTTCTCCGGGACGGGCATGCCGGCCGGAAACCTGCCGGAGGCCGATCGCGCGATATGCATCAGCCCGAGTTCCGACATGTTGGGCAGGGATAGCGGCCCTTCGCGCAATCCGGCACGGTCTGCGGCTCCGGCCGCGCAGAACTCGGCGATGTGCCCGAGCGTATCGGCGCCCTCGTCACCATAGGCCGCCGCATCCGGCGCTCCGCCGACGCCGAAGGAATCCAGAACAAAAAGAAAGGCACGCGCCATTTTACACCCGAGAGAGCCGATCGCCGACCTCTGCAATGTCGGAGGCGGCTGAGATCCAGCCATATAATGCTGCGGCCGGCTTGGCAAATTACAGCGCCTCGCGTCTTATTCAGACGCGCAAAGGACGCTGTAACATTTTGAATTGCTGCATAACTCCTGTCGATTTCGATTGAGGGAGTTATGCAGCAGAGAAGAGCGGGAAGGGCCGTCAGCAGTCGCCGCAGGGGATCGAGTCGCCTTGCCGCTGGCGGTAGAAATAATTGCGGCTGATGGTGATCGTGCGCATGCCGTCCGGCATGAAGTTCGGCGCGAACAGGAACATCGTATAGGGGATGCTGACCTCGGTACGAACAAGGAAGCTGTTCGCCGTCTTCATGTCGGTCGGCACGTCGCTCACTGCGGTGTCCTTGGCATAGGGCACCGTCCCGTCTTGCGCCCAGGACCAGAGCACTTTCGCATTGGCGCCGGCGTCGATGCTAATCCCGGTGATCTTCATCTTCAGCGACGTCGTGTTGTAGGGCAGGAAGATTGCGTTTGCGACCGATGGCATTTGCGCAAGCGCACTCTTGGTGACGGATTGCTGCTGGGTGACGAGGTCGGCCACCGCTCCTGCGGCGCGTGTCACCCGCTTGCTGACGCTGAGGCCGACCGTAATCTCGAAAGCGCCGATATAGAGCATGACGAGCACAGGAAAGAGGATCGCGAATTCGATCGCTCCGGCGCCCTTGCGGTCGCGGGCCAGCCGCCGCACCGTCAGGACCAATCTGGTGAACGGGTTGCGCAACGCCATTATGGATACTGCTCGTTCTGGAAGGCCGAGGTCCCGACGATCAGATATTGCCTCGGCATCGAAGCGTCCGTGGGGCGTATGGTGGTGATGTAAGGCCGGACCAGGTCCGCGGTGATTTCCCAGCGATAGTAAGCGCGCAGCATGTTGATCGTGCCGGCGCCGCCCGGCGCATATTTGAAGGCAGCCGGATTGATGTCGGCATATTTGTCGGTGGAAACCTTGGGGATCGTCGTCGGAATGGCCGAGAAGGTGCTGAACGTCTGCACATCCAGGTAGAGCTTGCTCGGCGTGGCGACTTCGGTCGCCGAGCAGCGGATCAGGATCGAGATCTCATCGCAGAAAGCCTGGCGGAATTGCGCCTGGTTCATATCGGTCGTGCGGCCGAGATTATAGGTGATCTGCCCGGTTCGCATCCGGCGGCTCATCGTATCGACGCCGTTGGAGACGAGTTCCTCGGCGGCGAAGGCGACGAAAGTTTCGAGGATTGCGAAAATCACCAGGAAATAGGGAATGGCGAGCAGGGCGAATTCGATCGCCGCGGCACCATCACGCGAGCGGGCGAGAGCGCGAAACCGTAAGAAACGGAATGGCGCAAAAGCGCGCCCCTTATCCGTCTTCTGATCAATTACCGTCATTGCCTGGACCCGAGCGACATTTTCCAGTCGTCAGACTAAGGTCCGTTCGTTGATTTTCCGTTTCAACCTGACACTATGATTTTAACGAATGGCCGAAGAACCGAGGCAAGCCGATCAAGGCGCGGTGGTCGCCTGCTGTGCATGCTGCTCGCAGTTCGGCGTGCAGGACAGCACGGAGCGCTGGGTCTGCCGGTAGACGCGCACCGTATTGCCCTCGTCGATCGACACCAGGATGCGTTCGTCGAGGATCGCGTTGCCGTCGGCATCGAGGAGGACCAGATTGGTGGTGCCGAAGCTGCGGCCTGTCAGCACGATGGTCTTGGAATCGGCCACGGTCGCATCGGCGACTGCGGCATTGCCGACAATCACCTTGCTGACGGGGCGGTCGAGCTTCAAGACGCGCGCGTGATCCATATAGACGCGCAGCATGTCATCGTCTGCGGCCGCGGACACTCCCGAAATACCGAAGACGGCGATCATGCCGGCAAAGAAAATGGTTTTGCCGCTCGATGACATTGGGTCCTCTTTCACGATCACAGCGCAATATCCGCATAGAATGGAAAAAATTGGTGAACGAAGCCTTAAGCCTACCACTCTGTTCCGGGATGAAGCGTAATGATCCGATTTGGTACGGCTTTAAGACGGCGCACGCCCCGGTTGGAAGCAGAATATGTGCTATTTCCAGATGAATACAGCGAATATCTCAGGAATATCGTTAAATATTGAGCGAAGTGAGTAAGAAAATACTGACTCTACAAAGGTCTGTTGTCTCGTTCACATGTCGTTAACTCTTTTCCTTAAGCCGATAGAAACGGCCATTCGCTAGGTTGCACTCATCCGATCAACGGCAAACAGTTGGCGGACGTGCTGAACATCAACTGGAGTTAGGAGTTACCATGACCAAGCTTTTTAGCCGTTTTCTGAAGGACGAATCCGGCGCGACCGCAATCGAATACGGCCTGATCGCCGCCCTCATTTCCGTAGCGCTCGTGACTGGCGCAACCACGCTCGGTGGCAAGCTCAACAGCACCTTCACCACGCTGGGTAACAAGCTGGACGACGCTGTCACCCCCTAATCTGCCAGAGCGCAGCTCTGTCTAGAAGATCGGGCTCACGAGCGAAATGCCGTGAGCCTATTTGTATTGGGCAGATGAGAATTTGAGGCAGGTGAGAAGATGATCGTAGCCGCAATCCTTCTGATTTTTCCGCTCTGCCTTGCTTTTGCGGCCATATCCGATCTGTTGACGATGACGATCCCGAACAGGGTATCGTTGATCATGGTGATTTCATTCGCCGTGTTGGCGCCATTGAGTGGAGTGGCTCTTCCGGCAATCGGAATGCATGCGCTGGGCGCCGCCATGGTGTTCGGCATTTGCTTTGCCATGTTTGCGCTCAATGTGATGGGCGGTGGAGATGCGAAACTGTTGAGCGCGGCTGCGCTCTGGTTCGGTTGCGAGCCTGCTCTGCTGACTTTTCTGGCCTATGTCAGTGCCATCGGCGGCTTGGTCACGTTGGCGATCCTGTTGATCCGGTCACAGTCAAATACGATATTGGCCATCGGCCTTCCCATCCCCAATTCGCTGCTGCTTGCCAAGAAGGTTCCTTACGGTATCGCGATCGCGATCGGCGGTTTCATGGCCTTCCCTTCCTCGCCGCTCTTCCTCGCCGCGCTGGAAAGCCTGAAATAACGGCATTTTAAATGCCCGTTAACTTAAAATGTAAGCATTCTATTAACCATAATTATACCAATTGCTGAGCATTCTACAGGGCGAACATATCGTGCCCTGAGGAATGATCGATGAAACCGGCCCGCCTTATAATCCTAGCTGTCGCCGTGGCGGCAGCCGGCCTTGCCGGCCTCCTGGCAATGCGCATGGCGGGCAGTGGCGGTGTCGTTACCCAGGTCCAGTCGGTCATCGAGAAGGAACCCACCGTCAACATCCTCGTCTCGAGCGCCAATCTGCCGGTCGGCGCAAGGCTGGACGACAAGTTGGTGCACTGGATGGCCTGGCCGCAGGGCGGCGTCGTCCCAGGCTTCATCACCGAAGCCGATAGGCCGGATGCGATCAAGGATCTGCAGGGCGCCGTCGTGCGTCTGCCGATCTTCGAAGGCGAACCGATCCGGCCGGAAAAGATCGCCGATTCCAGCAGCCGCATCCTTTCCTCCCTGTTGCCGGCCGGCAAGCGCGCCGTCGCGACCGAAATATCGGTGGCAACCGGTGCCGGCGGCTTCATCCTGCCGAATGACCGCGTCGACGTCATCATGGTCCGCAAGGGCGCCGAGGCCGACAAGCTCATCACCGAAACCGTGCTGAGCAATGTCCGCGTCCTCGCCATCGACCAGCAGATCCAGGAAAAGGACGACGGCTCGAAATCGGTGGTCGGCACGACCGCGACGCTCGAACTCACGCCCGATCAAACGAAGGTTCTTGCCGTCGCCCAGCAGATGGCGGACCGGCTGTCGCTCGCGCTGCGCTCGGTCGCCGATGCGCAGGAGCAGGATACCAGCGCCGCCGACTATCTGCTGAGCGGCGACAACGGCAGTGCGATCATCCAGGTCATCAAATCGGGCGCCATCGTCACGGATGCCGGCGCCGCGCCGAAGGCGGAGTAAGGGACGTGCAAATGGGCAATTCAACGCGGCGCGCCGGACCTCTCCTGACAGGCTGCCTTTCGCTGGCAGTCGGCCTCTCTGGTATAGTGCCGGCCTCTTTCGCCCCACTTTTCGCAGCGGGCGAGGCGCGTGCCGACTCCGATAGCCTGGTTCGGATCTCGCAGACCGGCTCCAATGCCCATCGCCGGCTGAAGATCGGTCTCAACAAGGCCGTCGTCGTTGATCTGCCGGAGGATGCGCATGATATCCTCGTCTCCGATCCGACCATGGCCGATGCCGTGACCCGCACCTCGCGGCGCATCTACCTGTTCGGCAAGAAGGTTGGCCAGACGAATATCTTCGTCTTCGGCGCCGGTGGACAGGAGATCGTCAATCTCGACATCGAGATCGAGCGCGACGTCTCCGGCCTCGAAGTCAATCTCCGTCGCTTCATTCCCGACTCCAACATCAACGTCGAAATCGTCTCCGACAACATCGTGCTGACCGGTACGGTGCGAACGCCACAGGATGCCACGCAGGCGGCCGATCTGGCGCAGGTCTTCCTGAAGGGCGGTGAGGCGACGACCAGAACCGAAACGGCATCCGGCACCGGCGGCGACAGCTCGGTGGCGCTCTTTGCCGAAGGTCGCCAGACCTCACAGGTTGTCAACCTCCTGCAGATCGAGGGCGAGGATCAGGTCACCCTCAAGGTAACGATCGCCGAGGTCCGCCGCGAGGTGCTGAAGCAGCTCGGCTTCGACAATCTGGTTTCCAATTCCTCCGGCATGACGGTTGCCCAGCTCGGCAGTCCGGGCGCCGACAGCGCGACGGCGACGGTCGGCGGCGGCCTGGCGGCGCTGTTCAAGAGCTCGATCGGCAAATACGACATTTCGACCTACCTCAACGCGCTGGAACAGGCCAAGGTCGTCAAGACGCTCGCCGAACCGACGCTGACGGCGATATCGGGTCAGGCCGCGACCTTCAATTCCGGTGGCCAGCAGCTTTATTCGACGACCGACAGCGACGGCAACGTCACCGTCGTACCGTTCAACTACGGTATCAACCTCGCCTTCAAGCCGGTCGTGCTGTCATCGGGACGCATCAGCCTGCAGATCAAGACCAATGTCTCCGAACCGGTAGCCGGCAGCGGCAACGCCACCTATCAGCGCCGTTCGGCGGAGACCTCGGTGGAGCTGCCCTCGGGCGGTTCGATCGCGCTCGCCGGCCTGATCCGCGACAATGTTTCCCAGACGATGGGCGGCACACCCGGCGTTTCGAAGATCCCGCTGCTCGGGACGCTCTTCCGCCAGAAGGGGTTCGAGCGCCAGGAAACCGAGCTCGTCATCATCGCAACGCCCTATCTGGTGCGCCCGGTGGCGCGTAACCAGCTCAACCGGCCGGACGACAATTTCAGCCCTGAGAATGACGGTGCAACCTTCTTCCTCAACCGTGTCAACAAAGTCTATGGCCGCCGCGAGGCGCCCGTCGCCGATGCGCAGTTCCACGGCTCGATCGGGTTCATCTACAAATGAGCGGGGCGCGAGCGGCAGCGATGGCAGAAAACAGAGATCAGGCGATGGCCCATATGAATGCGACGACACCTCGCCTCGGAATCTCGAAGGCGCTTTTTGCCACACTCGCCATGTCGGTGGCGATACTTTCCGGATGCGCTGGCCCGCATGACCAACTGACGACCGGCGGCATTCCGGACGATTACCGCGCCCGCCACCCGATCGTCGTCACGGAGGCGGAGCAGACGGTGGATATACCCGTCGCCTCCACCGATCGCCGCCTGACCATCGCTCAGCGCGACCTCATCCGCGGCTTTGCCGCAAACTACATCTCGCGCGCCTCGGGGCCGGTTTACGTGCTGTCGCCACAAGGCTCGCCCAATTCGGCGGCAGCCTATCAGCTGCGCAATCAGGTCCGTGCCGAGCTGACATCGAGGGGGATCGCAAGCTCGAAAATCGTCAACACCTCCTATGCCGCGGTCGGTCCTGGCGATGCGGCGCCGATCCGGCTGAGCTTTACCGGCACCACCGCGGTCACTACGCAATGCGGTCAATGGCCGAAGGACATATCGAACGATTTGACCAACCAGAACTACTATAATTTCGGCTGCGCCTCGCAGAACAACCTTGCCGCCCAGATCGCCAATCCGGAGGATCTGGTGGCGCCCCGCGGCATGACCCCGATCGATGCACAGCGGCGCAACAATGCGATCCAGGAATACCGGACGACGACGACGACGATCGAAGATGCTGGCGACAGCGGATTCTGAGGCGGAACGGAACGATGAGCGCGATCGAATACGAAATCAGGAATCCCAGCGAGCTTCGCAATGCCGAGGAGGCGGTGCGCATGGCGGATCTGGAAAGCATGCGGCCGCTGCCGCGCATCTCCGTGCATGCCTTCTGCGAGAGCGAGGCCCTGCAGCATGTCATGGAACGCTGCGCCAATGATCGGCGCGTCGCGAAAGTCAGCATGCGCATCACCAGCGGCGGCATCGCCGCTGCCGCCAATATGTTTTCCGGTGCCCCGACGCCGAACCTCATCATCCTCGAGACCAAGGCGAATGCCGCGAACTTGCTCGGCGAACTCGCGCCGCTCGCCGCCGTCTGCGATCCGACGACCAAGGTCGTCATTATCGGCTATTACAACGATATCGGGCTTTATCGCGAGCTCATCCGCAACGGCATTTCCGAATATATGGTCCAACCCGTCGCCATGCCCGATATCCTTACGGCGATGGCCTCGATCTTTGTCGATCCGGACTCCGAGCCGCTCGGCCGCAGCATCGCCTTCATCGGATCGAAGGGCGGCACCGGCGCTTCGACCATCGCGCACAATTGCGCCTTCGGTATTTCCAATCTCTTCTCCACCGAGACGATCCTCGCCGATCTCGACCTGCCCTATGGCACGGCGAACATCGACTTCGACCAGGATCCCGCCCAGGGCATCGCCGAAGCGGTCTTCGCACCCGATCGTCTCGACGAGGTCTTCCTCGACCGCCTGCTGACGAAATGCTCCGAGCATCTGTCGCTGCTTGCCGCACCCTCGCTGCTCGACCGTGCCTATGATTTCGACGGCCAGGCCTTCCAGCCGGTGCTCGACGTTCTGCAGCGCAGCGCGCCCGTCACCGTGCTCGATGTTCCGCATGCATGGTCGGAATGGACGCGCTCTGTGCTGTCGAGCGTCGACGAGGTGGTCATCGCAGCGGTTCCCGATCTCGCCAATCTGCGCAACGCCAAGAACATGCTGGACGCGCTACGCAAGATGCGGCCGAACGACCGGCCGCCGCATCTCATCCTCAATCAGGTCGGCATGCCGAAACGGCCGGAGATTTCGCCGTCGGATTTCTGTGAACCGCTGGAGATCGATCCGATCGCGATCATTCCCTTCGACATCAGTCTTTTCGGCAACGCCGCCAACAGCGGCCGGATGATTTCCGAAGTCGACCCGAAGTCGCCGACGGCGGAAACCTTTTCGCAGATATCGCATATCGTCACCGGCCGTGTCGCGATCAGGAAGGCGAAGAAGGGCGGCCTGCTGGGCCTCCTGAAGCGCAAGTAGACGATGAGCAATTCCAGCAAAACTGTGCAGCGGTTTTGCGTCCGGAATTGCGTGAAAACAAAAAGATAGTGCATTTCCTTGACTCGGAGAGATCGGGAAATGCTCTAGAACGAGCAGATTGGATCGAGTGGCATGTTTGGAAAACGCGGAAACGAAGGTTCCGGAAAGGTGGGAGGGGCGATTGCTCCGCCGCCGCCGGTTCCGGCCGCCGCCCCTGCGGCCTCTTCCCCCTCCATTCTGGTCGAACCCCCGCGCGAGTCGGCACGCCAGCAGGTGACGCCACCGCCGATGCAGACGCCGCAGCGCAAGCGCCCGGCCCGCACCGATGAATATTACGACACCAAGGCGCAGGTCTTTTCCGCGCTGATCGACACGATCGATCTCTCGCAGCTCTCCAAGCTCGACGGCGAAAGCGCCCGCGAGGAAATCCGCGACATCGTCAACGACATCATCACCATCAAGAACTTTGCGATGTCAATCTCCGAGCAGGAAGAACTGCTCGAGGACATCTGCAACGACGTCCTCGGCTATGGCCCGCTGGAGCCGTTGCTGGCGCGCGACGACATCGCCGACATCATGGTCAACGGCGCCGGCCAGACTTTCATCGAAGTCGGCGGCAAGACGATCGAATCCGAGATCCGCTTCCGCGACAATGCACAGCTTCTCTCGATCTGCCAGCGCATCGTCAGCCAGGTCGGCCGCCGCGTCGACGAATCGAGCCCGATCTGCGACGCCCGCCTGCCGGACGGTTCGCGCGTCAACGTCATCGCGCCGCCGCTGTCGATCGACGGGCCGGCGCTCACCATCCGCAAGTTCAAGAAGGACAAGCTGACGCTCGATCAGCTCGTCCGTTTTGGTGCGATCACGCCGGAAGGCGCAACCGTGCTGCAGATCATCGGGCGCGTGCGCTGCAATGTTGTCATTTCAGGCGGCACCGGCTCGGGCAAAACCACGCTTCTGAACTGCCTCACCAACTATATTGACAGGGACGAACGCGTCATCACCTGCGAGGATACCGCCGAACTGCAGCTGCAGCAGCCGCATGTCGTTCGTCTCGAAACGCGCCCGCCGAATATCGAAGGCGAGGGCGAGATCACCATGCGCGATCTTGTCAAGAACTGCCTGCGCATGCGTCCCGAGCGCATCATCGTCGGCGAAGTGCGCGGACCGGAGGTTTTCGACCTGCTGCAGGCGATGAACACCGGTCACGACGGTTCGATGGGCACGATCCACGCCAACACGCCGCGCGAATGCCTGAGCCGTATCGAATCGATGATCGCCATGGGCGGCTTTACCCTGCCGGCAAAGACGGTCCGCGAGATCATTTCCAGCTCGGTCGATGTCGTCATTCAGGCGGCGCGTCTTCGTGACGGTTCGCGCCGCATCACCCAGATCACCGAGGTGATCGGCATGGAAGGCGACGTCATCATCACCCAGGATCTGATGCGCTACGAGATCGAAGGCGAGGATGCGAACGGCCGCCTGATCGGCCGGCACATGTCGACCGGCGTGGGTAAGCCGCATTTCTGGGATCGCGCCCGCTACTTCAACGAGGAAAAGCGTCTTGCCGCCGCCCTCGACGCGATGGAAGCGAAAACGAAGGATTAGGTGAGATGTTCGGGTTCGATCCGATAGTGTTGGCAATCGTCGTCCTCGCCGCCGTCTCCGCGGCGGCGGTCGCCTATGCCCTGTTGTTTTCGAAGATCGAAGCCGACAAGAAATCGGCAAGCCGCATCAATCGCGTCAAATCTGCCGAAAGCGACCGGGTCAAGGTCAAGGCCGCCCGTGACCGCGTGCAGGAGCTGTCGAAGCGCCGTAAATCGGTACAGGACAATCTGAAGGATCTGGAAAAGCGCCAGCACGAAAAGACCAAGAAAACCGTGTCGATGAAATCGCGGCTGTTGCAGGCCGGCTTGACGATCACGGCGGCGAAATTCTATCTCATCAGCGCTGTCTTCGCCTCCGTGCTGCTGCTTGTCGCCTTGGTCGTCGGCGCATCGTGGATGGTCATGGTCGGTATCGCCGTCGTCGCCGGTCTCGGCCTGCCGCGCTGGGTCATCGGATTCCTGATCAAGCGCCGCCAGAACAAGTTTCTCAACGAGCTCCCCAATGCACTTGACGTCATCATCCGCTCGATCAAATCGGGCTTGCCACTCAACGATGCGATACGTCTTATCGCAACCGAGGGTACCGAGCCGGTCAAGAGCGAGTTCCGGCGGGTCATCGAAGCGCAGCAGGTGGGTCTCAGCATTTCCGATGCCTGCGCCCGCATGACGATCCACATGCCGCTTCAGGAAGTCAATTTCTTCGCCATCGTGATCGCCATCCAGTCGCAGGCCGGCGGCAATCTCTCGGAAGCGATCGGCAACCTCTCCAAGGTCCTGCGTGATCGCAGGAAGATGAAGGCCAAGGTTACCGCGCTCTCGATGGAAGCCAAGGCGTCGGCCTACATCATAGGCGCTCTGCCCTTCATCGTCGCGACCCTCGTCTACCTCACCTCGCCGGGCTACATGATGATCCTTTTCACCGATCCGCGTGGCCATTTCATCATGGGTCTCTCGGCAATCTGGATGTCGATCGGCATTTTCGTCATGCGCAAAATGGTCAGTTTTGATATCTAGCCGGAAGGACGCACCATGTCGCAGGACCTTGCCACAACGCTCACCAATCCGAGCATGCTGATCGCACTTTTCGTGGCGATCGCCGTCTTCGCTACTTTTTATACGATCGCTGTTCCCTTCTTCGAGCGCGGCGATCTCACAAAGCGCATGAAGGCCGTTTCGACCGAGCGCGAGCAGATCCGCGCCCGCGAGCGCGCGCGCATGAACGCGGAAACCGGCGCCGGCAAGGCTTCGCTCAGGAGCCAGAACAACCGCTCGGTCCGCCAGATCGTCGAGCGTTTCAACCTGCGTAAGGCGCTCGTCGACGACAATACGGTCAACAAGCTGCGCGCCGCCGGGTTTCGTTCGGAGAATGCGCTGAATAGCTTCCTCGTGGCGCGTTTCCTGCTGCCTTTCCTTTTTCTGGCGCTTGCTGCCTTCTGGGTCTTCGGCCTCGGCAATCTCGCCGAAAGGGGCATGGCCATCCGCCTCTTCGCCGTCATCGGCGTCGGTTATCTCGGCTTCTACGCACCAAATATCTATATCTCGAACCGCATGGGCAAGCGCCAGCACTCGATCAAGCGCGCCTGGCCGGATGCACTGGACCTGATGCTGATCTGCGTCGAATCCGGCATCTCGATCGAGGCTGCGATGCGTCGTGTGTCGGAAGAGCTCGGTGAGCAGTCGCCGGCGCTCGCCGAGGAGATGGTGCTGACCACGGCCGAGCTCTCCTTCCTGCCGGACCGCCGCGTGGCGCTCGAAAATCTTGCCACGCGCACCCAGATCGAGCTGGTGCGTTCGGTGACTCAGGCGCTGGTCCAGGCCGATCGCTACGGCACGCCGATCGCGCAGGCGCTGCGCGTTCTCGCCCAGGAAGGGCGCGACGAACGCATGAACGAGGCGGAAAAGAAGGCATCCGCCCTGCCGCCGAAACTGACGGTGCCGATGATCCTGTTCTTCCTGCCGGTGCTGATCGCCGTCATTCTCGGTCCGGCCGGGATTCAGGTGGCAGACAAGTTCTGACGGTTGCGCCGGCCCGGAAAGCGGATGCCGCTTTCGGCTGAAGGCGACGTTGCCTCAAAGGCCTTCGGCCGTTCGCGGCCTTCAAACACGCGTGACCGCCACCGGCATAGCTGGTAAACGGGATAGATGACCATTGGCAAGCGCGCGGATGCAGCCACAGTGCCCCTGGCGCGCGTTCAATCCAAGAGAGAGGTTTCCGATGTCTTCTGCCGGCATTTTCATCAGCATCATGGCAGCCCTGGCGGTCGGCGCGATGAGCCCCGGCCCGAGCTTCGTCGTCGTCTCCAGGATCGCTATCTCGCGTTCGAGGCTGGATGGCCTTGCGGCCGCACTCGGCATGGGCGCCGGCGGTGTCGTTTTTGCCGTGCTGGCGCTTGCCGGGCTGACGGCGCTGCTGTCTCAGTTCGAATGGCTCTATGTCTTGCTAAAGGTCGCGGGCGGCGCCTATCTCGTCTATATCGCCGTCAATATCTGGAGGAGCGCCGGTCAGCCGCTCGAAGTCTCTGACGCCGTCAACGGCAACCGAGCGCTGAGATTGAGCTTCGTGACTGCGCTGCTGACCCAGCTCAGCAACCCGAAAACCATCATTGTCTATGCCAGCCTCTTTGCGGCACTTCTGCCGAGGACGGTACCGCTCGATCTGATTTTCGCGCTGCCGCTCGGCGTCTTTGCCGTGGAGGCGGGGTGGTATTCGATCGTCGCCTTCGCCTTTTCGGCCCGCCACCCGCGGCGGCTCTATCTTGCCACCAAGAGCTGGATCGACCGCACCGCGGGTGCGGTCATGGCCGGCCTCGGCCTCCGGCTCATTCTCGCGGGCGTAAGTGATCGATAGGGTGGCGCTCGAGTTGGGCTTCGGCCGCTCTCAAGCTCGGAGGCGATCCGATCAGTTGGTATTGGTGTCACTCGGCGCCTTATCCTTGGCGGCGAGTTTCTGCCAGGAATTTGGCTGCGAGAGCATGCCTCTGAGATAGGCGACATTGGCATCGGCCTGCTGCGGCGAAAGTTCGCGCCGGGCGATCTGCTCGGCTTCCGGGAAACGCCCCTGCAGACCGACGACGAGGGCAAGGTTCTGCCTGACGCGGCTGTCGGCGGTCGGCTGGCTGGCGGCGGAGCGCAGATAGGTTTCGGCCGTGCGCAGATCGCCGGTCAGCACATAGGACATGCCGAGGTTGGAAAGGATGGAGGGCTCGTTCGGCTGGATGTCGAGCGCGTCACGGTAGCGCTGCCGGGCATCGCTTGGCCGGCCCATCTGGTCGAGGATCGCGCCTTGGGCCGAGATCAGCTTCCAGTCCGGACGATCCGGCGTCTGGGCGCGGCCGATCGTGTCGAGCGCCTGCTGGAACTGGCCGGCCGCCGCCTGTGCCTTGCCGTAGGCGGCCAGCACGTTGCGGTCGCCGGGATTGGCGATCGCCACCTGCTGCATGACGGCGAGCGCCTGCGTGTCGCGGCCGTTCATGCGCAGCAGATTGGCGTAGCTGACGCCGGTGACGGGATCGCGCGGGTTCTTTTCATAGGCCTGGCCGAGCCGGTCTGTCGCCGAGCGCAGCTCGGTCGCGTCCATCTCTTCGACCGGCTTGGTGAGTTTCGGCACCGAGCCCGTTGTCATCCGGTCCTTGGTCGTCGAGCAACCGGCAAGTGCCAAGACGAGCAGCGATGCCGCAGCGCCCTGCAGGATACGATTGGTGAATGTGGTGGTGAGCGAGGCAGGCATGACGCGTTCCTGGATTCCGAAATCGGCGCCTGACCTCGAAGCGGAACAGGGAAAGGTTTGACGCGTAATCTTCGCTCCAGCAATAGTCTGTTAACCCTAACAGACCGTTAAGGAACGATTCCTTGCGACCGCCGAAGGACAATCATGGCCCCCTATCAGTTCATCGAGAGACCAACCTCTTTCAACACGAAGGGCGGTTCGACGCTGCCGATCTTTGCCGTCACGCCTGCCCATATCGAGACCGGCACGATCGATCCGATCGCGCTCGAATGGGCGCGCAGGGCAGGCTACAAGGCTGAAAGCGGGTCGCTGCTGCTGATTCCGACGGCCGAAGGCCATCTCGGCGGCGCGCTTTACGGCCTCGGCACCAATCCATCCGAACAGCCTTACATCACCGGCAGGCTCGCCCGTGCGCTGCCGGCCGGCGACTGGCACATCGAGACCGCGCCGCTGACGGCAAATCGCCTGGCCCTCGGCTTTGGCCTCGGCAGCTACCGTTTCGACCGTTACAAATCCGAAAAATCGCCGGCGGCCACGCTGATGATCCCTCGCGATGCCGACGCCGCCGACATCAAGCGCCAGCTCGCCGGCGTCTTTCTCGCCCGCGACCTCATCAATACGCCGACGAACGACATGGGTCCGAACCAGCTCGAGGCTGTTTTCCGCGGCTTGGCGGGGCATTACAAGGCGGAGCTATCGGTTATTACGGGCGACGACCTGCTCAAACAGAATTTCCCGCTGGTCCATACCGTCGGCCGCGCCAGCGCCGATGCGCCGCGCCTTCTCGAGCTGCGCTGGGGCAAGAAGGGCCATCGCAAGGTGACGCTTGTCGGCAAGGGCGTCTGCTTCGATACCGGCGGTCTCGACATCAAGCCTGCCGCCTCCATGCTGCTGATGAAGAAGGACATGGGCGGCGCCGCGAATGTCATGGGACTTGCCTTGATGATCATGGACGCCAAGCTGAAGGTCGACCTGCGCGTTATCGTTCCGGTCGTCGAAAACGCGATCTCGTCCAATGCCTTCCGGCCCGGCGACATCTACCGGAGCCGCAAGGGCCTGACCGTCCAGATCGACAATACCGACGCCGAAGGCCGTTTGATCCTTGCCGATGCGCTTGCCTATGCCGACGAGGAAGAGCCCGAGCTGCTGATCGACATGGCGACGCTAACCGGCGCCGCCCGCGTTGCGCTTGGTCCGGATCTTCCGCCTTTCTTCACCGATGACGCCAATCTGGCGCATGACCTGACCGAAGCGAGCCTGGAAACCGACGATCCGCTCTGGCGCCTGCCACTCTATTCCGGCTACGAAAAGGATATCCGCACCAAATTCGCCGACCTCACCAATGCGCCGGCCGGCGGCATGGCGGGTGCGATCACTGCGGCCCTCTTCCTCAAGCGTTTTGTCAGCAAGGCGAAGAGCTGGGTGCATTTCGATATTTTCGGCTGGGCTCCGTCCGAACGGCCGCATTCGCCGGGCGGTGGCGAAGCTCAGGCGATCCGCGCGCTCTTTCACCATATCCGCGAGAGCCTGCGCTGACGCCATGTTAAGGCGCGTCGCCTCGCTGCCGATCGTTAAAATTTTATTCACCTTGCCGGGCGGCAATTTCTGCCGCCCCTTGCATGTACGTGGCAACTGCCGGAAAATGGAACGTTAGCGTAACGATCTTCCGGAGGGGCCGTGCCGATCGAACTGACCGCCTCGCAGGCGCTGGGGCTCTGGCATGGCGTGGCGCTCGATCAGGTCCGCCACGACGACCGCGATTTGACGTTGCGCCAGATGGCGATCCTGCTGCATATTTATCTGGTGCCGCCGCCGCACACCGTGCGCGGGCTTGCCGCCACGCTTGAAGTCACCAAGCCGGTCATTACCCGTGCCTTGGATACGATGGGCGAGATGGGCCTGGTTGATCGTGTGCGCGACGATGCCGACCGGCGCAATGTGATCATCAAGCGCACTGTCGGCGGTGCGCTTTATCTGGAAAAGGTCGGCGATCTCATCCGAGAGCAGGCCCGCCGGTTGCCGATCTGAAAGGAATGCGAATGACGATGCTCGACCGCCGCCTGCATGCCTATAGGTCTGATCTCGCGGAAGCGGCGCTCGAAGGCAAGGTCGAGGCGTCGCGTTTTACGGAAGGCGCCCCGGCCCGCGTCGCCGTCCCGGTCGTGGCCTTGCGTCCCGAACCGGACCTTGCCCGCGGCATCGATACCGAAATGCTTCTCGGCGAGGACGTGACGGTTTTCGATCGTGCCGGTGGCTGGTGCTGGGTGAAAGCCGCCTCGGACGGCTATGTCGGTTATATCGCGGCGGACGCGCTCTTGGAAGGCCGGCCGGCGCCCACCCATATCGTCACCGTCCAGCGCAGCTTCCTCTATCCCGAACCGGAACTGCGCAAGCCCCACCAGGCGATCCTGTCGATGGGAAGTCGCGTTCATGTAGCCGGCGAGGCGGAAGCGCGCGGCAATCGCTATGTCGTGCTCGAGGACGGAACGGCGATCTTCGCCAAGCATGTCCAGCCGATCGGCGCTCTCGGCGGCGCCGATTACGTGGAGGTCGTCGCCCGTTTCCTCGAAACGCCCTATCTCTGGGGCGGACGTTCCGGCCTCGGCATCGATTGCTCCGGCCTCGTCCAGCTGGCGATGCTGATGACGGGCAGAGCTGCGCCGCGCGATACCGACATGCAGGCGGCAGGCCTCGGCCAGCCGATCGACCGATCCGAAATCCGCCGTGGCGACCTGGTATTCTGGAAGGGTCATGTCGCCGTCTTCGAAGATCCGGAAACCATTCTGCACGCCAACGGCCATAGCATGACGGTGGCGCGCGAGAATTTCGAGGCCGCGGTCGAGCGCATCGGCTGGCTCTACGAGCAACCCACCGGCTATCGCCGCCCGATCAGCTGATCAGCCGATCGGAGGCTGCGGCCAGGATCTCACTCCGCCCGTCCAGTCCTCGAAGGCTTTCGACAGTCTCAGTACCCGCATGTCGTCGAAGCGCGGCCCGACGATCTGCAACCCTATCGGCATGCCCGAGCGGGAGAAACCGCAGTTGATCGAGGCGGCCGGCTGCTCCGACATGTTCCACGGCACCGTGAAACCGATATGTTCGAACGGCAGGGCCGGATCGTTGGTCGGAGATGCCCATTCGGCCGGATAGGAGATGATCGGATTGGTCGGCGAAAGCAGGGCGTCGATCTCGGTAAACAGCCGTCCGCAGCTCTTGCGCATCTCGATCGTCTGGTTGAAGCCTCTGACCGCATCGACGCCGCGGATGTCGGCGCCGCCCTTCGCCCAATCCCTGATATAGGGCAGGATGCTGTCGCGCCTGTTATCGTCGAGATCGGCGATATCGCCCCACAGCCGGGACCGCCAGAAATTGTCGAGCCCATCCAGCATCGCGCGTGTCAGCACCGGCTGGACCGATAGAATGGTCGCGCCGGCCGCCTCGAACTGTTTCGCCGCCGTTTCGACCGCGGCCCTGATCTCATCGTCCACCGCAAGCCCGCAGCCGGCATCGAGCATCAGCCCGATCTTCATGCCTGACAGGTCGATATCGAGATCCATCCAGTTGAAATCGTTCGGCGGCAGGCTGGTGCCGTCGCGCCAGTCCGGCCGTGACAGCGTCGCCATCGAAAAGGCCGCATCCTCGACGGTGCGCGCCATCGGTCCGACGCAGCGCCCGACATAATAGGGATCGGCTGGAACACGCCCATGGCTCGGTTTGAAGCCGAAGATGCCGGTCCAGCCGGCGGGAAGGCGCACCGAACCGCCGATATCGGTGCCGATATGCAGTGGTCCATAACCGGCCGCCGCCGCTGCGGAAGCCCCAGCGCTCGATCCGCCGGGATTCTGCGTGATGTCCCAGGGATTGCGGCTGAGAGGATGAAAGCTCGAAAGGCCGGAGGACAGCATGCCGTAATCGGGGCAGGTGGTCTTGGCGAAGATCACCGCGCCGTCTTCCCGAAGACGGCCGGCGGCCGGTGCATCCGCGTCCGCGGGTTTGAGTTCCACTGCCCTCGTGCCTGATGGCACCGGCTGGCCCTTTGTGGCGATGAGCTCTTTCAGCGTCACCGGGATGCCGTCGAGGGCACCCAGCGTTTCTCCCTTCGCCCAGCGCTCCGTCGACGCTTTCGCCTGGGCGCGCGCCAATTCCCGATCGTAGAGGTAGAGCGCCGCAATCGACGGTTCCCAGGCGGCGATATGGTCTTCGAGGGCGAGCCAGTATTCGAGGGGGGAGAGGCTTTTATCGGCGAAGTGCTGCCTGAGTTCGCGAATGGTAAGGTCGGTTTCGATCATGGCATGGTCTTTCGGGCGTTTCATCTTGGAAGAACATCAGCGGCTTGCCTCGCGCGGGTCGAGCAGATCGCGCAGACCGTCGCCGAGCATGTTGAAGCCGAAGACGGTGAGCGCGATGGCAAGGCCGGGCAGGATCGCCAGCCAGGGGGCGAGCGCCAGATAGGTTTGCGCATCGGCAAGCATCCGGCCCCAGGTCGGCGCCGGCGGCGCCATGCCGAGCCCGAGGAAGCTGAGACCCGCTTCGGTGAGGATCGCCAGCCCCAGCTGGATCGCGCCGTGCACGATGATCTGGCTGATGATATTCGGCAGCACATGGCGCAGCGAAATGGTCAGGCGGGTATTGCCGATGGCGCGCGCCGCCGTCACATAGTCGCGGCTCCAGGCCTGCAGCGAGGTCGCAAGCGTCACCCGGGCAAAGACCGGGATCATGAAGACGGCGATCGCGGTGATCGCGGTGAACCGCCCTGGCCCGAGAAAGGCGCCGAGCACCATGGCCGACAGGATCGGTGGCAGCGCGAAGATGACGTCGCAGATGCGCATCAGCAACGCCTCGAAATGACCGCGGATTGCCGCTGCCGAAATGCCGGCGATTGAGCCGAGCGTCCCGCCGATCGCAACCGCCGTGATAGCGATCGACAGTGAATTCCAGCATCCCGCCATCAGCATCGAAAGCACGTCGCGGCCGAACTGGTCCGTGCCGAGCAAGCCGAAGGCAAGCGGAGGCTGCAATTTATGGATGATCTGCATTTTCGCCGGCGGCAGCGGCGTCCAGACGAGCGACAGCAGTGCCACGGCGACCAGCAGGCCGATGATGACGACCCCCGAAATCAGGTTCATTCGCCGGCTAAGTCTAAAGACCCGGCGGCGGCTGATGGTGGCGGTGGACATGATCGGTGCCATGCGTCAGGCCGCCTTTCTCATCCTGGGATCGATCGCCAGGTAGGAGAGATCGACAATGAAATTCATCACAATGACCAGGCCTGCGAAGAATAGCACGACATCCTGCATGACGATGATGTCGCGCTGAGAGAGCGCCTGAAGGGCGAGCCGCCCGAGGCCAGGCAGGTTGAAGACGTTTTCCACCAGTACCGCGCCGGCGACGAGAAAGGTGAATTGCAACCCGATCATCGTCAGGATCGGGATCAGCGCATTCGGCACGATATGACGCCACAGCACCGCACTGCGTGACAGCCCCTTGGCGACCGCGGTACGGGCAAAATCCTCATGCATCGTGTCAAGCACCGCCGAGCGCGCCACCCGCGTCAACACGCCCGCCTGCGGCATCGCCAGCGCGACCGCGGGCATAATCAGCGCCTGCAATGCCGGCGTGAGGCCGGCACTCCAGCCCGGGAAACCGCCGGCCGGCATCAGCCCGAGCATCGTCGAAAACAGGATGATCAACAGCAGCGCCACCCAGAAGGCGGGCACGGCGATGCTGATCTGCGAAAACAGCGTCGCGACGACGTCGAAGACACCGCCGCGGCGCGAAGCGGCCAGCACGCCGAGCGGTAGGGCAATCGCCACCGAAAGCACGATCGCCATCAGCGCCAGCGGCAGCGTTACCGCCAACCGCTCGACGATCAACCCGGCGACCGGTACGCCATAGGTCAGCGAATTGCCGAGATCGCCGGAGAACACGCCGGCCAACCATTGCCCGTAACGCAACAGCAGCGGCTGGTCGAGGCCGAGACTGTGACGGAGTGCTGCAAGGGTTTCCGGTGTTGCCGAGGTGCCGAGCATGATCGAGGCGGGATCGCCGGGCAGAAGGTCCATGACAGCGAAGATCAGCAGCGAGACGACGACGAGCGTGACGATGAGACCGGTGAAGCGGCGGGCGAGGAGTGGGATCATATCAGATTGAGCACGGCCGCAATGGGACGCGGCACATCCTCTCCTCCGTCATTCCTGTGCTCGTCACAGGAATCCAGCCACGGCGCGTCGGCGCCGTGAAAGACTCTCATGCGATGAAGTCGTTCTCTCGCGCCCAAGGACTTGGGCGCACTGGATTCCTGTGACATCGCTCGGGCGAAGCCCTGAGGGCACAGGAATGAGGGAGCGAGAGGTTCGCGTGAATCGACCAAATCCGGCTGTCCTGCTTCAGGCACCAAGGCCATCACCTTCATCGTACGCCGCCTAGCCTGCCACCTTCACTCGTCCCAGGAAACACCAGACAGCACGTTGGAAGGGATCGGCTCGTTCTCCCACAGGCCCTTCAGTTTTTTGTCCCAGACGCCGAGCTTCGGCATGACGAAGAGGTAGAGCGCCGGCACGTCCTCGGCGAGGATCTTCTGCGCTTCGCCATAGATCGCATTCTGCGCGGCAGGATCGGCGGTCTCCTGGACCTTCTTCATCAGCGCGTTGAAAGCAGGGTTCTTATAATTGAAATAATAGGGATCGCGGGCATAGATGTCGATGTCGAGCGGTTCGGCATGGGCAACGATCGTCATGTCGAAGTTGCGGTCCTTCATGACGTCCTGAACCCACTTCGCCGGAAATTCGGTCGGCTCGATATTCATCGTTACGCCGATCTCGGCAAACATCGCCTGCATCACCTGGGCGCTGCGCGGCGCATAGGCCATCTGCGGCGATTTGATCGTGAAGGTGAAACCGTTGGGGTAGCCGGCTTCGGCAAGCAACGCCTTCGCTTTCTCGACGTCGTAGGGCAGCACGCCTGTCATGTCCTGATAGCCCGGATCGTTCGGCGTGTAGTGGCTGCCGATCGGTGTGCCGAGGCCGGACCATGCGCCGTCGATTACCGTCTTGCGGTCGATCGCCATCATCAGCGCCTGGCGGACGCGTTTGTCGTCGAAAGGCTTCTTGGCAGTGTTCATGCCGGCAACGACCTTGAGCTCGGTATTGCCGATCCTGGTGACGAGCCTCGCATCGCCGTCGAAAGAACTCATCAGCTCGGGTGCGGCAAATTCCGGAAAGGCATCGAGATCACCGGATTTCAGTGCAGCCGCCTGCGCCTGCGGATCGGCAATGAAGCGGAAGGTCACCTTGTCGAGCTTGGTGGCCGCATCCTTGTTCCAGTAATCGGCATTCCTGGCGATTTCGACCTTGTCGCCCTTCGCCCAGCTGACGAATTTGAAGGGACCGGTGCCAACAGGCGTCGTCTTGTCGTCGGCAGCGGTCTTCGGTGCGACCATCACCGAGGCTGGCCAGCCGAGCCAGTAGATCAGGCTGCCGGTCGGGGCCGAGAGATGCAGCACCAGCGTTTCGGCGTCCGGCGTATCGATCGAGGCGATCGAGGCGAAAAAACGCTTCTGCGGATTGACCGAGTCCGCGCCGCGGGCGCGGTCGAGCGAAAACTTGGCGCTCGCGGCATCGAAGGCCTCGCCGTCATGGAATTTGACCCCGGTCTGCAGCTTGAACGTATAGGTCAGGCCATCGGGAGAGATCTCCCAGCTTTTCGCCAGCTGCGGCTGGATCTTACCGGCCTGGTCGATCGTCACCAGCCCCTCGAACACGTTTTGCCAGGTCACCTGGCCGATTGCGACGGGTGCCGCGATCGTGGGGTCGAGACCGGTCGGCTCGACGCTCATGCCGAGATTGAGGGTGGTCTTCGCCGCCTCCGCCGGCGTCATCGCCGTCATCACCAGACCGGCCGAAAGCGCGGCACCGAGCGAAAGCCGCCGGGCGAAACGCGCTGAAGGCGCAAACGAAAGCTTAATCATCATGTTCCCTTGTCTGGCCGCGCGTCGATGACGAAGGCCTATTTGCGAATAGAGTGACACTATGCTAGTGCACACACAATGACGATTTTGTGTGCTCAGTGTAGCCGAAAAAGCTACACTGTAAATCCGCGGGCGATACAAGCTCGAAGCGTCAGTCTTTCACACCGGCCCGGCGGTTCGTGCGCTCGCGCATGAACCTCTCGATGAAGTCGAGCAGTTTCGTTGCGGCGAAGGATAGTTGACGATCCGGGGCGACGCAGAGATCGACATGGGTGCGGATGCCGGTTTTGCCGGCCAGCGGAATGGCAAGGAGCTGACCCGCCTCGATCTCGCGGCGGACGGTCAGCGCCGGTAGCAGTGTGGCGGCAGCCCCGCTGAGCACCAGTTCCTTCAGCATTTCGAGCGAGCTGGTGACGAAGACGGGATCGAGGCTCAGCCCTTCCTTCTCGAACAGCGCGTCGAAGGCCTGGCGGAAGCCGAAGGATTGGTCCGGCAGCGCCAATGCATAGTCGGCAAGCGTCCTCAGCGAGATCTCGGAAAGTGCTGCCGCCGGATGCTGCGGCGTGGTAATGAGATCATAGGCGATCTCGGAGCGCAGCCGCACCTTGGTGCCGGACATCGGTGGCGCAAACAGCGTCACCGCAATATCCGCCTCGGCGCTGTTAACGGCATCGACCGCCTGCCGCGCGCTGGTGATCGTCACGTTAAAACGCAGTTTTGGATATTTCAGGCTGAATTCGGCAAGCGCCGGCGCCAACAGATTGGCGACGGTGGCGCCATTGGCATAGATGCTGACACGGCCGCGCTGCAGGCCCTTGAGGTCTTCGATCAACTGCTGCACATGATCGAGCTCGCGCAGCGTCCGGCCGGCGCGGGCGGCAAGCAGCTCGCCGGCGGCCGTCAGCTTGACGCCGCGGGCGCTGCGTTCGACGAGCGGCGCGCCGAAATGATATTCGAGGTTCTCGATCTGCCGGCTGATCGCCGTCGGCGCGACATTGAGGTTCTCGGCCGCCTGGCGCATCGAATTGGTCCTGACCAGCTCGTCGAAATACATCAGCGCCCGGATCTGCATTCACGTCTCTCCGCCATTCGGCATATTGGATCTGTAGAGAGTCTGACCCTATTCAATCAGCTGCTGCTCGCATAGCGGTCGCGCCAGGCCTTTTGCGCGCCCTCGACCGGCAGCGCGGTCGCAGCGTAGACCCCTCGGGCGATTGCCCGCGCCATGACGAGGGTCGCAAGGTGGCACAGCTCCATCAGGCTTGCCATGTCGTCTCTTCGATGCTGGGCCGTCGAAGCGGCAAAGACGGTATCGCCGTCGAGCGGCAGGTGCGCCGGCAGCAGTGCCCTGGCAAACCCGTCATGGCCGGCAAGCGATAGCCGGTGCGCCTCGGTCTTTGTCAGCTGCGCATCGGTCACCACTGCGCCGATCGTCGTTGCCGGCGTGTTCATGCCCTTGAGCCGCATCCGGTGGTCGGCCACATCAGGCATGCCGAGCCCGCCGAATTCCGCGTCTTTTTCAAAGGGTGCCGCCCAGAAATGCGGCCCGTCGCCGATCGTTGCCGAACCGAGCGCATTGACGGCGACGATCGCTGCGACACGATGCCCGGCGCTGCTGACGGCGCTGGCCGAGCCGAGCCCGCCCTTGACGGTGGCCGTCGTCGCTCCCGTCCCGGCACCTGTCGTGCCGAGCGCGAATGTGCCCTTGGCCGCGGCCTGCAGTGCCGTATAACCCATGTCGCGATAGGGCGAGTGAAGGCCCCAATCCTTGTCGCCGCCGTTCAGCAGGTCCATCAGGATCGCCTGCGGCACGATCGGAATGCGCACCGACCCGACGGCAAAGCCGCGGCCGAGTTCGCGCAGGCCCGCCTGCACGCCGCCGGCGGCATCCAGCCCGAAGGCCGAGCCGCCGGAAAGCACGAAGGCATCAACGGCATTGACGGTCATCGACGGATCGAGCAGGCCGGTGTCGCGCCCGCCGGGCGCACCGCCGAGCACCGTGCCGGATGCGACGGCCGGTTCGTCGAAGACGATGACCGTGACGCCGGAACCGAGCGCAAGGTCGGTTGCATGGCCGACGGAAACGCCTTCGATGTCGGTGATGAGGTTCAGAAGATCGGGCACGGGCGGATCCTTATCACGGAAAGGCTGCCGATAGGACTGTACTGCATAATTCCTTAAATCGGAATCGATTTAAGGATAAAATTATGCAGCAATTCAAAGTGTTACAGCGTCCTTTGCGCGTCTGATAAAGACCCGCGGCGCTGTAATGCCCTCAAAAAACAAGACCGGCCCCATTTGGCGGGACCGGTCGGACATCGGGAAAAGCCGCGAATGCAGATCGCGGCCTCATGCCCTCAGGCATGAAGCGGCTTCGGATGACGGCGGGTCATCAGGTCATGGATGGCCAGCCGCACCTCGTCCGGCGAGCCGAAACGCTGCTCGTCGAGGTCGTGGACATGAAATTTCACGGCGATGAATTTCAGCCGGTCTTCATCGGGAATGACGATCCCGACGGGAACGCCTGCATATTCGATAACTTGCTTCTTCATAGATAGAACTCCTGCCGCACAATATGCGCAGCCATGGCGAATTGACTTGTCTGGTACCGTTGAAAGGAGGACGAACGTCACATTCGACAGTTCGGGCGGGAGAGGGCGCCCGGACGGTCATTGCCAAGCACAGATCGCCTAAGGAGATCGGCGAGAATATCGATATCTATCATGCTCGTTCCTTGTGTTGGCGTTGCACTTGAGTGGTCCCGGTAGAGCCCGGGGCCGGTGAAGGTTGCTTTCGATAATCCACTAACTTGGTAGAGATTACCCGGCAGCCTATCAGAAACATATTCCGAAACGTGTCAAAATATCGACGATCCGAAAAAATTCATTCCGTCGTAGCCCGAACTTACAGAAAGAAACATATCAGCTCTTCGTTAAATTCGTATGACAGAATCGGAAGTTCGATTGAACGCAGCGGCAGACATAGGAAGCCTTGTCGTATCCGGCAATGGCCGTTTCATTAAAAATCGACATGCCTCGAAATGACCGATTTGGTTAATGTTGGAAGCCCTGTGTCACCAGCCTTCTTCGAGCACTTTCTCCAGCATGTCCGCGAAGAAATCGGCGCTGTCGATGCTGAAGCAGAGCGGTGGTTTGATCTTCAGCACATTTTGGTGATCGCCGGTCGGCTGCATGATGACGCCGAGTTCGAGAAGCCGGTCGCAGATTGCAGCCGTCTCTTCCGTCGCCGGCTCCAGCGTCGTTCTGTCGCGGACGAATTCGAGGCCGAGATAGAGGCCCATGCCGTGCACGGCGCCTGCAATCGGATGGCGGTCGATCAGCGCGGCAAGCCGCGCCTTCAGGTGATCGCCGACCGTCCGGGCATTTTCCTGCAGCTTTTCCTCGGCCATGATGTCGAGCACCGTCATGCCGGCGACGCAACTGACCGGGCTGCCGCCGGTGGAGGAAAAGAAAGTGCCCTCCTTCTCCAGCGATTGCGCGATCTCCCGCGTTGTGATGACGGCGCCGAGCGGATGGCCGTTGCCCATGCCCTTGGCAATAGTGATGATATCGGGCACGACCCCTTGCTGCTCGAAGCCCCAGAAATAATGTCCGAGCCTGGAATAACCGACCTGCACCTCATCGGCGATGCAAAGGCCGCCGCGGGCGCGCACTTGCGCATAGATTTCCCTGAGATAACCGTCCGGCAGTGGAATGCCACCGGCATTGCCGTAAACCGATTCGGCGATGAAGCCTGCAAGGCCTTCGCCCGCAGCATCAATTGCCTCCAGCACCGGCGTCGCCATGCCGAGATAATCCGCTGCCGTATCGGGACCACGGAAGTCGCCGCGATAGGTATTCGGCGAAACGACGGTATGCACCCAGTCCGGCCGGGTGGTCGGTGCCTGCGGATTGTCGGCGATCGAGGTGGAGACGGCATCGCTCGCCGCCGACCAGCCATGATAGGCTTCGAGCAGGCAGAGCATGTTGCGCGCGCCGCTATGGGCTTGCGCGAGCCGAAGCGCCAGATCGTTGGCCTCGGAGCCGCTGTTGACCAGGAAGACCGCGTCGAGCCCGTCCGGCGACAGAGCGGCGAGGCGTTCGGAAAATTCGGTGATCGCGGCATAGTGGAAGCGCGAATTCGTGTTGAGCCGCAGCCATTGCGCGCCGATCGCCGCCGCGAGCTTGGGATGGCCATGGCCGAGAATGGTGACGTTGTTGACCATGTCGAGATAGGCGCGGCCCTCGACATCGAACAAATGCTCCTTCCAGCCGCGCTCGATCTGCGGCGGCGCCGCATAATAATTCTTCTGCGGTCTTGCGAGATGCGCCCGCCGCCTGGCGAAGAGCGCGGCGGTTTCAGGCTGCGGCGCATCCACTTGCGGGCTGAGAAGCAGCGAGGGCGAAGGGCAGAGCACCGACCAGGCCGCCGCCGCGCGCGGTGTGGCAAAGAGCGGCGGTTCGAGACCGGCGACGCTGCAAAGCTGAATGCGCAGCCCGCCGAGCGACGACGCCTCTCCGAAAACCGTGCCGAGCGAATCGCCGGCGGCAATCTCGGCTCCATCCTCGATCGAGAGGTCGAGCCCATCGAGATGCAGGGTCATGTTGTCGCCGACGAGCGTCAGATGCTGGTCCTTCCAGCCGATGCGGCCGGCAAAGGGCGCGGCAATCGCGCTGCCTGCGGCAAGGCATATGTCGACATGCAGGGCGCAGGTCGCCTGTCCCTTCGCAGTTCCCGCGCGGGAAAGCCGATATTCGCCGTAGCGCGTCGCTGCCGTACCGTTTTCGGTTGCCATGCGGGCAAGCAACCGCCAGTCCATGTCGGTATTTAGCCAGTTGCCGGCGGAAAAATGCGGGCTCCGCACCCCAAGATCGACATAGGCGATTCCGGCGGGATCGATGTCGGGCAGCAACGGCAGCCATCCCGATGTTTCCGGCGCGGCGACATCTGCGCCGGCTGCCTTGAGGATCGCCGCTTCCATAAGATCGAAGGGAACCGACATCGCCATATCGAAGATCGCCCGCTCGCGGTCGAGATTGTCGCGGACATAGTCATTGTCGGGATCGACCGAAATCTGCTGTTCGCCGCTGGCGACGAGAATGACCGCGCGTGCGACGATCAGTGGCCAGAGCGCCTTCAGTTCCTCGTCGCTCAGCGGATAGATCGCCTGATAGGCGGTGACAGCGGGCAGGATATGAAAAGGGTCGCCATCTGCCTGATGCAGCAGCGAAGCGCAGGTGACGGCGAGGTCGCCGACCAGCCAGCCGCGGATGATGTCGCCGAAATCGATCACCCCGTCGGGGATGATATGGCCACGGGCGTCACGGTGGCCGACGACATTGTCGCCGGTGACGTCGTGATGGACGGCCTGCAGCCGAAGCGACGGCGCCAACGGCTGAATGCGGCGGACGGCCATCACCATGGTCTTGGCGATCCGGTCGCGCGCCGCACTGTCGGTGATGGCCGAAAGCAGCTGCACGGCAACGGGACCTGCTCGTCTGAGATCCCATTGCAGGCTGCGGTCGAGACCGGGATGGTTGAAATCGGCAAGCGCCTGCGCCAGTCTGGCGCAGAGCGCGCCGAGTGCTGCCACGGAAGCCGGCGCCACATAGGTCAGCTCCGTCAGCCCCTGGCCTTCCAGATATTCGAGCAGCCGGACCTGATAACCCTGCCCGCGCACGGTAAGGACGACGATCTCCCGCCCGTCATTGGTGGCGATCACCTTCGGAACGCGCGGCGCATCTTGCTTGCTTTTGAGATGATGGATCGCCGCATTCTGTGCTTCGAGCTCGCGGGTCTCGTAGGCTGCATGGCAGATCTTCAGGACGTAGCGGCCACGATCGCTATCGACGCGATAGTTCCTATCCTGCTGGCTGCCGAGTTCGACAAGCGTGCCGGAGAGGCTGTAATGAGCAAGGAGGATCTCTTCCGCGTCGCTGGAGGTCACGTCGGGGCGCGGCAGCGCCATGCGATCAACAAGCGCCTCGTCGGTCACGACACCCCTCCCGCAGCATGATTCGATTACCTATTGAAGGCGATAATCAAGTACTTGCCGCTGGCAGGCAACGGGGATTGTTCATTTGCCAGCAAAAGAGATGTTGGCGGCGCTTACCCCATGCGTTCGGAGGCGTAGCCGCCGGGGCTGGCCGGGAAGACCACGGTGCGGTTGCCGTTCAGGAAGGTGCGGTGATGGATATGGGCGTGGATGGCGCGCGCCAGCACCTGGCTTTCGACATCGCGGCCGATCGAGACATAGTCGTCGGGCGATTGCGCATGGGTGATGCGCGCCGTGTCCTGCTCGATGATCGGGCCTTCGTCGAGATCGGCGGTGACGTAATGCGCCGTTGCTCCGATCAGCTTCACGCCGCGTTGATAGGCTTGCTTGTAAGGATTGGCGCCCTTGAAGCTCGGCAGGAAGGAATGGTGGATGTTGATGATCTTCCCAGACATCTTCTGGCACATCGCATCCGAAAGCACCTGCATGTAACGGGCCAGCACGATCAGTTCGGTGCCCGTCTGTTCGACGATCTCCATGATCTGGCCTTCGGCCTGCAGCTTGTTCTCCTTCGTCACCTTGATGTGGTGGAAGGGGATGTCATGGTTGACCACGACCTTCTGGTAGTCGAAATGGTTGGAGACGACACCGACGATATCGATCGGCAGCGCGCCGATCTTCCAGCGGTAGAGCAGATCGTTCAGACAATGGCCGAAGCGCGACACCATCAGCAGCACCTTCATGCGGGCATTGCCGTCATGGATCTCGGCATCCATGGCGAAGCGTTTGCAGATCGGGTCGAAACCTTCCTTGAGTTCGGCAAGCGGTACGCCTTCCTCGGAGATGAAGCTGACGCGCGTGAAGAACCTGCCGGTATCGAGATCGTCGAACTGCGAACTATCGACGATGTTGCAGCCCTTGTCGGCCAGATAGCTCGAAATCGCCGCCACGATGCCGCGCGTCGACTTGCAGGATACCGTCAATACGTAACTTGTCATGTCTTTCCCTCTTCCCTCTCCAAGGCCGCCGCTGTGCTTAGATCAAAGCCCGGACCGCGAATAGGCCGGCGCACTTTCATTCATGCGACAAATTGCAAGATAAACCATCACGTTTGTGCAAGTTCTGTCATTGCTCAGTCTGAAGCTTAGGAGATGTTGCGCGAAAAACTGTACCGTCAGCGCCGCTTGGATGCGTATTCTCGCCTTCGACGCGCTTTAGGCAGGCGGCCGGCTCGCCACCGCGACCTTCCGGCGGCGCGGCGAGGTGATCTCATGGATGATCGCACCGCCGATCGACGAGAGCACCAGCGAGAGGATCACGAAGAGCACCGGCTGCTGCAGGATGCCGATCGGCAGGCGGTCGGCGGCGACCCTGAGAAAAGCCAGCGTGAAGGCGTGGGTGATATAGATGCTATAAGAGCAGTCGCCGAGATAGTTCAGCCATCCGATCAGCGGCAGCCTGGAAAAATCGATGGAGATCGCGCCGTAGACGATGAAGATCGCCGGGATTCCCCAGGCATAGAACCGGCTTTCCGGTGGCATCAGCGCCTCGTTGATGGAGAGAAACGCAAAGCCCATGGCAAGGGCCGCCCAGGCCCAGCGGTTCGGCAGAAGCACCTTCTGTCCGTAGAGCCAGCCGAGCACGACGCCGGCGAGGAATTCCAGCATGATCGGTTCGCGGTAGAACCGGGTCACAGTCGTATCCGGCAGCAGCCGGCAGGCGATCAGGATGACCGCAAAGACGACAAACATCGCCGGGATGCGCCGAACTTCCTGTAGCGGCAATAGCAGCGCGAAGACGAAGTAGAAAAACATTTCGTAATTCAGCGTCCAGCCCGGAACGACGACAGGCGTGATCGTGCTGGGATCGGCAGGATTGCTCCACGGCAGGAAGAACAGCGAGGCGATGAGATGCGGCAGGTCGAACACCGTCGATTTCAGCAATGATGGAGCGACCAGCGCCACAGTCGCCGAAAACAGCGTCGCCAGCCAGTAGAGCGGCACGATCCTCTTGATGCGCCGGCGGGCGAAATCGATCGGGCTTATCGCGCGTCCGCTCGTCGTCAGCCACATCACGAAACCGCTCAAGACGAAGAAGATATCGACGCCGGTTTCGCCATAGACGAAGGCGGTGGCGTCGACTGCGGGATTGACCTTGGCAAGCTGCAATACCGCGTGGAAATAGACGACCATCAGCGCCGCGATGGCGCGCAGATACTGAAGCTGGACAAGCATCTTGCTCCCTCGGGCGTCGGTCTCAGCCGCGCCGCTGCGGTCAACTCAATACATCTGCCGGACGACCCTGCCGGATGCGCGGGCTGTCGTGGAAACGCATATATCCGACGACGAACCAGAGGAGACCGGCAATCTTCATCGAGAAGACCGCGGTGCCCCCGATCATCATATTCAGAAAAATGAAAAGAGAAAGTGAATGGGCGCAGCGCCGCTGCGCCGCCGTGCGCCCGGCGGGAAAAAGGCAGACGAACAGCCATAAGGCGATGACGCCGAAGATCGTCGCCGCGTAGATCAGGTAGACATAGCCGCTGTCGGCGAATTCGGCGACCCGGTCGACCGAAAGCCCAAGGACGGCGAGCGGATCGAGTTCCATGATCTTCTTCATCGTCAGGTTGATGCGGCCGGTGAAGTTGTCGCCGGTCGCGTTGGGTTTCAGGACATAGACGAGGAAGCCCGCAGCGACGATCAGCGGCATCAGCGCCAGATTGAAATTCTTCGGGATCTTCGGAAAGACGAAATAGCCGACGATGCAGGCAAAGCAGAAGATCAGCATCGTGCGCGTGTCGTTCGTCACCAGGATCAGCACGGCCGTGCCGATCATTAGCAGCCGGTCCCAGCGGCCAAGCCTCTCCCACATCGAAATCAGATAGACCGCGATCACGCCGCAGAAATTGGCAAGCGACACCTGTTCGAGGAAGATCGAGGAGGAACGGTGGTCGATGATGCCGAAGGAGAAGCGCTCGGGAAAGCCGAGCGCGTTCTGGAAGAGGCCCGTCGTGTTGTAGCTCAGCGGCAGCAGCCCGCGCGTATTGGCGAAATAATCGGACGGGTGGACGATGCTGACGTAGAACGGCACGCTGACGATCTCGAAGATCAGGAAGATCATGACGGCAAGGCTTGCCCAGCGAAAGGCGAGCTTCATCGTTTTCTCGTTGCTCCAGCCGCCGAGCCCGGTAAAGCAGAAGATGATCAGCACGTTGCGGAAGTGATCGATGAACAGCATGCGGTTGAGCACGCTGACATAGATGGTCACGATGAGTGTGAACAGCAGGAACAGGAAGGCCGGCAGGTCGGTCTCGTAGATCCCCTTATGCAGGATATAGATGATGGCGCTCGCCATGATCAGGCCTTCGCTGGCGGCGACATGCGTTATCGAGAGCGGCACGATGTTGTGGTTGATGAAGGCGAGAATGCCGTTGTAGAGCACGGAGAGCAGGCCGAGCCAGAGCACCGTATGATCGGTACGCGATGCCCTGCCGGCGGCATCGAGCCGGTTGCCGGCTACGGTGCCGGCTACAGTGAATGTCGCTGTCCTCTGATCGACGACCGCCATGCTCATTTCCCCGCAGGCTTGATCGCGGAGCAAGTGCCGGCACCGGCTTTTGCCACCTCGGCAAGAAGCCGCATCTGCGGCCGCTCAGGGCCTTCGCGCGGCTGGACGTTGAACGGCTCGTTCGCCGGCCACCAATCGCCGGCGGCCCAATAGGACCAGCCGAGCCAGACATCGCTATTATCAGACATGGTGGCGTAGATTTCGGTCAACCCGCTCATGCAGTCCGTGTCGGCGGAGGCGCCGAATTCGCCGAGAAAACCGCGCTTGTGGTTCCGCTTCAGCCAGGCGGTTACCCCAGCGATCGCCTCGACCGCAGCAGTCGAGCCTTCGCAGGTCGGATGGGTGCCGGAGGAATCGGCGTCGAGATACTGGTGGACCTCATACGCGTAGAAATCGAGCGGATCGCGCACGCCGAGCATCACCGTGCCGTTGGCGCCGCCGATCACGTCCTTTTCCCAGCTGCCCGCGCCGCTCCATGCCGTGCCCGGCACCAGGATGAGGTTGCGCGCGCCGACGGCGCGGATACTGCGGATCGCGGCATTGGCGGCATCCAGCCAGTCCGTCGCCTTGATGTCGTGCGGTTCGTTCATCAGGCCGAAGAGAACGCCGTCCTGATTGGCGAATTCGACGGCGAGCCTTGCCCAGAAGTCACCGAAGGCGGCATCCGTCGCCGGCGCCGTGCCGACCTGGGTCTTGTCGTAATAGCCGAAATTATGCGGGTCGAGCAGAACCGCCATGCCGTGTTTGCGGATCAGGCCGATCGTATCTTTGATTCGCTTGAGCTCATCCTCGTCGAGCCGCCCGCCGAGCGCCGGCTGCAACCGTTCCCAGCGGAAGGGCAGCCGGATGATCGTCATGCCTTTTTCGGCGAAATAGCCAATCGTGGCTTCGCTCGGATAGGTGTAATTGGTGCCGTAGATGCCGCCGCGCTCGCCATATTCGCCGCCGGACAGATTGACGCCGCGGTAGCAGGGGGCCTCAGTCGCAAGGGCCGGCGACGGGATCAGAGCGGCTGCAAGCAGCAGCGCTGTCAGATGTCGTGTCGTCTGCATGGGCATCCTCGCTATCGCGGCAAATCGCAACATCGGCGTCGCTGAGCTTATTTTAACGGTCCGTTAGCTAAGAATTTCTAAAGTATCGGCACCTCGGCTTCAGTCTTTCACGCTGGGCAGGACACGAGTGCGCGTATGAACCAGTATGACAGGAACAGGGTAAGCCGGCTCCCTGGCTGGCGCAGTTTTGAGCCATCTCAGACTGCGCCGGAAGGTGTGCGCATGCGCAGCCCTGTCATCCGACCGGATGATTTCGTCCGGCCATCGCCCGAACCCGCCCCGCCCCCCTTCGTGCCGCCGCCAAGCATTGCCGAAACCCGCCAATATGAGCGTCCGGCACCGCCTCCGCCTCCGAAACCGCCGGTCGTGGACGCGCCGCCGAATGCAGAGCTCGCGCCTGCCGCACCGCTTCTCGACCTCCGCTCGAGTATCGCCGCGATCTGGAGCCGGCGGCTGATCGTGTTTGGCCTGGCGCTTTTCGGAGCCCTCGCCGGCGGGGCGATGGCGCCGCTCATCGCCCAGAAATTCACCGCCGTCAGCAGCCTCTATTTCGACCCGCGCCAGATCGGCCTTGCCGATGCGGGAGCGCAATCTTCGGGTCCCTCGCCGGAAATGATCTCGGCGCTGATCGACAGCCAGGTGCAGATCCTCACCTCGGGCAATGTGCTGCGCCGCGTCGCCGAAGCCATGAAGCTCGACCAGGACCCCGAATTCACCGGCGGCCGGGCGGATGGCGCCGCCGTGATCGGCACTCTGCAGAAGGCGCTGGTCATCACCCGTGAGGCCAGCACCTATGTCGTCTCGCTGGCTGCCACGACCAACGATCCCGAAAAATCCGCAAGGCTTGCCAATCAGGTCGTCACCTCCTTCACCGAGGAAGAAAACAGCGCCTCGAACGGCATTTACGAAAACACCTCCTCGACGCTCGATGGACGCCTCGACGACCTGCGCCAGAAGGTGCTGGAAGCCGAGCAGGCCGTCGAAACCTTCCGCGCCGACAACGACATGGCCGCGACCGAAGGCAACCTGATCTCCGATCAGCGGCTCGTCTCGCTGAACACGCTGCTGGTGACGGCGCAGGAAAAGACCATCCAGGCAAAGGCGCGCGCCGATGCCGTCGCCAATCTCCGCGTCGAGGACATCGTCGCCGGCAACCAGATGGAGGGCGGCGTCACCTCGCCGCTCGTCAGCCTGCGTCAGCAATATGCCACCCAGGCCGCCGCCGTCGGTAGCCTCGAAAGCCAGATGGGCACCCGTCATCCGCGCCTGCAGGCGGCTCGCTCGTCGCTGCAGAGCATATCAGGCGAAATCAAGGGCGAATTGCAGCGTCTCGCCACCTCGGCAAGGGGCGAATACGAGCAGGCCAAGGCCGCCGAGGACAGCATCGCCAAGGAGCTTGCCGTGCAGAAGGCGCTGCACGCGACTTCGTCCGACAAGCAGGTGGAATTGAACGAATTGCAGCGCAAGGCGACCGCGGCGCGCAATATTTATGAGACGGTGCTGAAGCGCTCCAGCCAGACGAGCGAGGAGCAGAGCCTCAACCAGAGTAACATTCGCGTCATCTCGCCGGCCGAGCCGCCGGTCAAGGCCGACGGTCCTGGAAAGACGATTCTATTGATTGCCGGCGTTATCGGCGGTTTTCTCGCCGGTTTCGTCGTCGGCGCCGGCTTTGCGATCCTCGCCGGCCTCTTCGGCCATCCCGTCATCAGAAGTTATTTCAGGAAGTCGCCCGCCGCAGCCGCTTGATGACGGTCGTCGGTTTCCCTACATCGGGGAAGCGGCCTATAGAGCAATTCCAGGAAAAGTGCGAAGCGGTTTTCCGTCCGGAATTGTGTAAAACAAAAAGTTAGAGCGGTTCTGCGTTTCCGTGAAAAGCTGAACCGCTCTAGCCGGCAGGAGAGTTCCCATGCGGCTGTTGATGATGCTTCTGATATCGCTCGTCGCCGTGTCTGGCCTCGCCCCGACGTCCGCCCTTGCCGTCGACTGGACGAAATCGGTCGATTCGGGCGTTCAACCCCTCTATCCCTACAAGGGTCTTCCCGGCGTCAAGGCGCAGCCGGACAAGAAGGAAGAGGAATCATACAATTGCCGCACCGAAACCGTCCAGGTCCGCCGCCGTTACGACGAGATCTTCCGCTCGGGCGGCATGCCGACGCTGATGTATGTCTGCGAACGCGACGGCTTCGTTACCACGGGTGGCAAAGTTCCGCTCCGCGGCCACTATCAGCCGGTGCGGTGAGGGCCGGCGACGGGGGTCGGACCTGTTGCCGATCTTGTTTGTTTTAGGCCTCCAGCCAGACGAATTCCAGCCCAGGCCTCTGCAGATAGGGCATGCTGCCGATCGCGGCGCGGGCCTTGAGAGGATTGAGGCCGATGAACAGCGCTTCCGCGTCGTGCGCCAATGCAGGCGGCGCTATCACTGGATGGCCGAAATGTTCGGTGTTCTGCAGCCCCGGATTCTGGTCGAGGAACGCAGTCAGCTCAACATGTTCGCCGATACGGCTACAGATCCAGCTCCCATAAGCGCCAGCCCCGTAAATTGCCGCCCTCTTCCCGGAGAGCCGCCTTGCGGCATCGTCGAGATGCAAGGTGGCTTTCGTCCAGAAGTCGCAGATCTCGCGGGCGCGCGCCACCGCTTCGGCGACCGCCTCTCGATCCTCGAAGAGCGCGACAGGCACCGCGCACTTCTCCGCAACGGCGAAGAAGGCGCCGGGGAAAGAAGTGTCATCGATCGTCTTCAGCGTAAAGCCGGCGGCGGCGGCGGCGTAGCGAAGCGAAGCATGGCTAAAGTGGTTGAGGTGATCCGCAACAGTCATATCGCCCGGATTGGCCGAAACGTTGGGCAGCGACAGAAGCAGCAGACCGCCCGGCCGCAGCAGCGCACCGATATCACGGATGAAGCCGACGGGATCGGCTACATGCTCGATCACGAAGTGGCTCATCGCGGCGTCGAAGAAGCCTTTCCAGCTCTCGGGTGCGTTGTAGATGGCCTGCGCCTCAGCTGGCACCCAACCTTGCCAGGCGGCCTGGTAGTCAGCGCTGACGTCAAAGACGTGGGCCTTCAGATCCGGACGCGCTACGGTCATCTTGCGGAGTGTATCGGCCTTTGCCGCCCCGTAATCCAGCAAAGTTGCGCCCGCAGGCAGGTCGAGCAACCGCAGCGAAATATCCGTCTGGTGATCGGTTCGGTAGATGACCGAGCCATCGAGCTTCACCGCGAAAATCTGGTCGTGATTGTCGCTGTTCAGCGAGATGCGATAGCCGGTGTCGTAGAATGCCTGGATATCCGGAATATCGTCGCATTGTGCGTGGCCGCAGCCGTCGCATATGAAGACGCGCGTCGGAATATCCAGAAACGTCATGATGGATGTGAGAGCTGGCGCCGGCGTTTCATAGGCCGGCGTCGCGATCACTCCACCGCAAACGCGGCAGTTTTTCATGCAGCTTCCTCGCGCGTCGCAACGAGTTCAGGCAGAACGACCTTGAAGTCGACGCCTGCCATGAAGGAGCCCTGCCAACCGATGCGGATGCCGAGCGGGTCCGCATAGTTGAAGAAGCGGAACTGGATGCTCCAGCGCGGCATCTTGGAAACATTATGGCCCGACTGATGCAGCGTGAGGAAATCCATGAGGACGAGATCGCCGGGATTCGTCAGCGGCGCGATATGCTTATAGCGGGCGAGCCTCTCTTCGGCACGGTCGAGATGCAATGCATATGCACCGGTTTTGCTGGCGCCTGCGTCGTCGGAATAGACCGGAACGAGGCCTTCGGCATGCGAACCTTCGGCGATCTGAACCGGGCCCATGTCCTCGCTCATCGGCAGAAGCGGCGTCCAGAAGACGATGCCATCGACGCTGCGAAGTTGCGAAGGAAATTCCTGGTGCCACTGCGCGCGGAATTTTTCTTCGCCGGGGTTGTCGATGCGCATGCCGTAGCCAGTCGTGGTGATGCCCGGCACGCTGCCAGGACGAAGCCGCTGGAAGATGTCTTCGTTACTTGCGTCGGAGACCAGACGCAGGAAAGCCGGAATATGCTTGATGGCGTCGTAGATTTCGCCGCCCCAGGCGCGGTTCTGAGTAATGACCTGCGGATAGGCGATGGTCATGGCATCGAAGGCGGTGTCGGTCGGTGCATCGATATTGTATTTCTTGCAGACGAACTCGACGATCTTGCGGATGCCTTCATGGATCGGCGCGATGAGAGTTGCCGGGTCGTAAAATTGCTTGAGAAGGATATAGCCTTTAGAAGCGAATTCGTCTGCCGCATTGTCGGGCACGTTTTTATTGATCATTGTCATGATGTTACCGTTTCCTCCTTCAGGAAGTCTTGCCACGCGACAGTGGCCGGGATGAGACAGTTACGCGCCTCTGGACCCATTCGTGCGATAAGGTCGAGGATCGACACATAAGGTGTTGAGGCACCACACGGCTGGGGCCATGTCGTCCGGCTGTAGTTCATGTATTTGACCTGCACGCCTTCAGCGTCGAATACGTTGTGGTCGAGATAGTTGGCTGCTCCGTGGCCGGTCAGATATTCATCACCACCGGCGCGCAGGACGATATCGAGAACGCGCCGCCAGGATGTGCCGGGAATTTCCATATCACTTGTCCTGGAAATCTTGCGATTGGGGCCGATGCCCATGTAGCGGGCTGGCTCTTCGATGCTGGCGATCAAAAGATCGATCAGCGAAGACTGGTTGTAGGCCTTATCAAATATGGACAGTGCATCATTGATATAGGGGGCTCCCACCAGGGACTGGCGCAGAAGTTCGCGATGGCTCTTCTTCCACTCGTCGCCAACTGCTTGCAGGTCGGAGATTTTTTGAAACGTACCCTTCCCCGCAAGAGGAACTGTCATCCAGCAGCGGTCGCTACCGCGCAGAAGCTGTATCCGGTTGGTGAAGCTACCCTTCGAGAACTGGATGTCGTCGAGATAAATATAGCTGTCAGCCAGCATCAACTGCTCGAAGAAGCCCGGCCAGGGAAAGAGCATCGGTTGGGTGATGACAACGGCTGTCATGTCATTCCCCACCTAGTACGCGTTCGAGCAGCAACACGTTGTATAACTTGCCCTTGCTGTCGGTAAAATGGTTCTCAAGCGTCCCGACAAGGCGATAACCGACAGACAGGTGGGCACGGAGTGCAGCGAAGTTGTCGGCTCGCACCTCAGACAGCAGTTTGATGAGGTCGAGTTCATTCCCGGCAACCTTGATGAGTTCACGCAGGGCCGCTTGGCCGAGGCCTCTGTTGCGCGCTCTTGCTGCAAGGCAGATACCGCCATAGCCTGTACGGTTCTTGCGATGGACACTGTTGACCTGGATAAACCCTACGGCCTCCCCGCAGGCGGTATCGACAATAATCCGAAACATGCCGCCGATCTCAGACTTCCGGCGCTCCACCCAAGCACGCAGCGTGGTCTCATCAAGACCGTCCGGGATTGTGAGCAACAAAGCCTGCAAAGACAGGTCGCGCCGCATTTCGAAAAGCTGCGGTAAATGCTCTTCAGTAATATCTCTGAAAGTAATCGTGGGAGGAGGCTCTTTAACCAAAGGTGGGTTCATGGCATGAGCCCTCATTGGGAAATGACTGAGCACGTGCCGCATTTCATGCCGATTGCCGGACGCGGCCGGCGCCGCTTACTGCGGCAACAAGGACATCGGCGACACGGTCGATGTCCGCTTCGCTCATATCATGATAACTCGGCAGATTGATCGCGCGTTCCGGAATGCTCCAGGCGTTGACATTTTCCAGTCGGTCTTCGAACATCGAAAGGCTGGAAAGCGGATGGAAGAAGACACGCGCGTCGATGTCGGCTGCGTTGAACGCAGCCTGAAGCATCTCGCGCGAGACGCCGGTTGCGGGATGAAATACGGTAGTCGGCATCCAGGCTCCATTCAGTGTACCCGTGTATTCTGGATTCATGCTGATGCCGTTCAACGCAGAAAGCCGGACCATATAGGAGGCGAGGATTTCGCGCTTTCGGGCGACAAGCTCTTCGATACGCTCCAGCTGGGCGCAGCCGATCGCGGCCTGGATGTTCGACATCTTGTACTTGAAGCCAATGTCATCGGGCCAGAATTGCTTGGTCTGTCCGCGTGCGCGTCCATGATTGCTGAGCGTCAGCACCCTTTCGTAAAGTGCCGGGTCGCTGGTGACGAACATGCCGCCTTCGCCTGTCGTCAGCGTCTTGGTGCCATGGAAGGAAAATGTCCCGAATGCGCCGATCGATCCGGCATGGCGACCGTGCCAGACTGAGCCGATCGCCTCGGCTGCGTCTTCGATAACGGGAATTCCGGTTCGCTGGCTGATGTCCATCAGCGCGTCCATATCGCAGAGATTGCCGTAGATATGGGTTGCGATGATTGCTTTCGTGCGCGGAGTTATGGCGCGTTCGACTCCAAGCGGATCGATGCACCAGGTATCGGGTAACACGTCGACCAGAACTGGCGTGGCGCCGAGATGGACGATCGGCGCGACGGTGGCCACCCAGTTCGTATCGGCAAGAATGACCTCATCGCCGGCCTCGACGCCGAGGGCGGCAAGGCCCATATGCATGGCGCCGGTGCAGCTGGATGTAGCGATTGCATATGTGCTGCCGAGATAGGCGACGAAATCGCGCTCGAAGCGGATGATATAATCATAGCAACGCGCACCCCAGCCATTGGCGGCGGCATCCGCCGCATACTGCGTCTCAAGCTCGGTAATCGAGGGCTTTGTGTAGAAGATTCTGTTGCTCATGCCTGATTCTCTGAATATGCGCCCAAAACTCGCAACTGAGGCAGATTGTATCTGGATTAGCCGACGAAACTGGCGCGAGGCTTGGGCGCGCCGGTGCTCCGGTCAGATCATCACGTGCGCGGTGAGGTCCTGTTCAGTGAAAATGAGATTTGGTTTGTAGCCGAGCCCTACAAAGTGCTGATAGCGCGCCGCATTCGAAAGGAAGATGACCGTCCTTTTGAGTTGGCCGGGATCGTGAACCTTCGGTTCCGAGACGACCCTTATCTCGGCAGCAAGCCCGAGTTCGTAAAGCATATCCTCCAAGGCCTTCTTGTCGGCCACGCCGCATAGCATCAGATGCGTGATCCCAGCCGTTGCGGTGGCATGGTACGCAAGCGTCTGCAGTGCCACCATCAACGGCAGCCGATCCTTGAGGCCCACGACTTCCGGATGATTCGGCATGCCGCCGATCGACATACGGGTGTAGAGCTCATAGACCTTGATAAAATCTTTGCGCTGCGCCCAGAAGCGGATCGCCACCGACATGCGGTTTAACGTGAAGGCCTTGCAGAGCTCTTCGAACACGAGACGGGACTCACCTGTAAGGGCTAGGCTGCCCCGTTTGGAGGCGATATGCAGGAAGTATTCCAGCCCGCCGCGATACTTGTCCCAGGAGGTCATGACGTCGTCGTTGCCGGCCTGCTGCCGGTTCGGAGCGATCTTTGACACCGCAACGGATCGGTAGAACGGCTTCGGGAGGAAGACGACCGAACCCTGATCGAGGAAATGCGCGAGATAGGAGAATGCCCAGAAGCAGAATTCGCGGGGAACCCAGGAAGAGCGCAACGCCGAAGCCCGGTAGAGACCGATTTCGGGAAAGATGTGGCGCTCGCACACGAACTGGAAGACTTCAACAAAGCTGCGCTGGGCGAACTTTACTTCCTTTTCGATCGTGTAGAACTGGGACAGGTCCCTGTCGTTGACTTCGTCATAAAAATGCCAGGGCGCCTGGCAGACCGAGACGTCGGGATTGACGTCCATATAGCTGACGGCTTCTGTCAGACCGTCGGGCGCGAGAAAGTCGTCATCTGCATGATAGATGGCATATTCGCCGACGGCCTGGTGGAAGGCGCAGATCGTATTGGCGAGCGATCCGCCATTTGTGTCCCGCCGGTGGTAGCTGATCGGGACGCCCTTGGCGATGTATTCCTCCACGACCTGCGTCGTGTTGTCGGTCGAGGCGTTGTCGGAGATCACGACCTCATAGGGGAAATCGAATTTATAATGTGTCAGGAAGCGGTCGAGCGCGCTGCGCAGATAGGCTTCGCGATTGTACGTCGGAATGCAGACGCTGAGTTTGATGCCACTCAAAGGCGTGTCTCCTGGCTGTAGCTCTCAAGCGCGGCGTCGCGCTCGCTGATGACGCTCGGCGTGAACGGCCAGGCGATGGAAAAGGCGGGATCGTCCCAGCGGACGCCACGGGCAAGTTCCGGTACGTAGGATTCCGACATCTGGTAAAAGAGCTCGCAGTTGTCCTCGAGCGTCAGGAAGCCGTGCGCGCATCCGGCAGGTATATAGAAGGCGTTGTGACTGATCGCATCGAGCTCGACAGAGGCCCATTTGAGATAGCTTGACGAATCCGGCCTCAGATCGACCGCCACGTCGAATACCCTGCCGCGCGTGGCACGCACCAGCTTGATCTCCGGTCGCGGCTCGGCCTGGTAATGCATGCCGCGCAGCGTCCCGCGCCTGTGGTTCTGCGAGACGTTGCACTGCGGATAGACCGGCACGAGACCTTGCGCCGCAAAGGTCTGCGCGTCGAAGGTTCGTGCGAACATTCCCCGGTCGTCGGAGCGCGCGTCGACTTCCACGACAAAGGCGCCCGAAACCGCGGTCGGAAGAAACTTCATCCAAGCACCGTCAGTTCCGGCACGGCAACGGCGAAGCGTCCGCCCCAGGCGCCGATCCTGCTGTTGGCCGCAACGACCTCATTCTTGATGTTCCAGGGCAGGATGAGCACGTAGTCCGGCTGCGTCTCGTCCATCTTCTCCGGTGCGTAGATCGGCAGTTTGCTCCCCGGCAGGAAATGCCCCTGCTTGTGCGGATTGCGGTCGACGACGTAGTCGATGAGATCGGTGCCGACGCCGCAGAAATTCAGCAGTGTGTTGCCCTTGGCGGCAGCGCCATAGGCGGCGACCTTCTTGCCGCTCCGTTTGGCTTGTTCGAGGAAGGCGAGCAGGCCATCCTTGATCGGCGCCACGCGGCTCTGAAAGGCCTCGTAGGTCTCGACCTTGTCGAAGCCGGCGGCTGCCTCCTCAGTGCGCACCTTGGCAAGACCGTGGCCGATTGCGTGAGCCATGGACGTTGCATGGCAGGCCAGTACGCGGAGACTCCCGCCATGGGTCGGCAGTTCTTCCACGTCAAACACCTTGAGGCCGTGCGCCGCGAACACCTTTTCGACGGCGAGCAGCGACAGATAGTAGAAATGCTCGTGGTAGACAGTGTCGAACTGGATGTTTTCCATCAGCCGCAGCAAATGCGGGAATTCGACGCTGACGACACCGTCAGGCTTCAGCACGGCCGAAAGCCCGCCGACGAAGTCGTTGATGTCAGGCACGTGCGCCAGCACATTGTTGCCGATGACAATGTCGGCGGCAAACCCGCGGGAGACGAGATCGGCAGCTGCTTCCTTGCCGAAGAAACGCGCTTCCGTGGGAACGCCGATCTGCCGTGCCACTTCCGCGACGTTCTCGGCCGGCTCGATGCCGAGCACCGGCACGCCGGCTTCGACGAAATGCTTCAGCAGATAACCGTCATTGCTCGCCACTTCGATGACCTGTGATGTGGCGTCGAGGCCGAAGCGCTCGCGCGCCATGATCGTAAACTGGCGGGCATGCTCCACCCAGCCGTCGCTGTAGGAGGAGAAATAGGCATAGTGGCTGAAGATATCCTCCGGCGGAACAAAGGCATCGGCCTGTACCAGCCAGCATTCCGAGCAGACGAAGGCGCGCAGCGGATAGGAGGGCTCGGGCAGTTTGAGCTGCTCCTCCGTCAGATAGGCATTGGCGAGCGGCGTCGAGCCCAGATCGACGAAACGATGCTTCAGCGGAGTGTTGCAGAACCGGCAATTATGCGCTGTCATGATGCTGTTTCCTCATAGGCCGCGATCTGCCCGAGCGAGAAGGCGCGCATGTCGGCTCCCTCGCGGTTGGCCTTGTACCAGGCGGATGTCCAGTCGATTGTCTGCTTCAGGCCGAGGCGCGGACGCCAGCCGATGGCGGAGAGCGCCAGTGCCGAACTCAAGGTAAGGGCAGGCGCTTCCGGAAGATGTTTTCCCGGCGCGGGCTTCCAGACGTCGTTCACGCCATGAGCAAGGCCGAGCGCCTCGGCAAGTTTGGAGACTGTCGCGAAGCTCTGCGGGTCTGGGCCGAAATTGAGTGCTTCGGGTAGCTCCTGCTCGCCGGCAAGTGTCAAGGCCTCGGCGAAGGCGAGATAGCCGCCGAGCGGCTCCAGCACATGCTGCCAGGGGCGGATCGCTTCGGGATAGCGCAGCAGGATCGGCTGGCCGCTTTCGAAGGCGCGGATGAAGTCCGGGATCAGCCGGTCCTTCGACCAGTCGCCGCCGCCAATGACATTGCCGGCACGTACCGTCGCAAGCCTGATATCGCGCCCCTTGAAGAAGCTGTCGCGGTAGCTCTGGACGACGAGTTCGGTGCAGGCCTTGGAGTTGGAGTACGGGTCCTTGCCGCCCAGCATATCCGTCTCGACGAAGGGAACGCCGCTGCCGTTGTTGGCATAGACCTTGTCGGAGGTGACGACGAGAGCCGTCTTGACCGAGGGCGTTTCCCGCACCGCGTCAAGCACGTTAGCCGTTCCCATCACATTGGTCGCGAAGGTTTCGGTCGGGTTTTCATAGGAGCGCCGCACCAGCGCCTGCGCTGCCATGTGGATGACGATCTCAGGCTCGAAATCGGTGAAATGCTGCTTGAACGTCGCCCCTTCGCGGATGTCGGCAATGTGATGGCCCTGTCCGTGCCAGGGCGCAAGCCGCCCATAGAGCGAGGGATTGGTCTCGGGTTCGAGCGAGACCGCCGTCACTTCCGCACCGAGCTTTTCCAGCCACAGCGACAGCCAGGATCCCTTGAATCCAGTGTGTCCCGTCAGGAACACGCGCCTGCCATTCCAGAAGTCCGTCAGGCCCATAGCTTCCACGGTGCCTTTCCGGAGCTCCAGAGTTCCTCGAGTTGGTGACGCTCACGAAGCGTGTCCATCGGCTGCCAGAAACCATCATGCTTGAAAGCGGCGAGCTGCTGGTTCGTCGCCAGCCATTCCAGCGGGCCGGCCTCCCAGATCGTTTCGTCTCCGCCAATGAGGTCAATGACCGAGGGGTCAAGAACGAAGAAGCCGCCATTGATGCGCTGACCATCACCCTTCGGTTTCTCGATGAAGGCGGTCACCACATTGTTTTCGATATTGGTAGCGCCGAATCGGCCGGGAGGCGTCACCGCGCACATCGTTGCCTTGAGGCCATGGCTGCGATGGAACGCGACCTCGGCGGCGATATCGACGTCGCCGACGCCGTCGCCATAGGTCAAGCAGAAGGGCTCGCCGGGAGTGAGATGGTCGCGAACGCGCCCGAGGCGGCCGCCAGTCATCGAATACATCCCGGTATCGACCACGGTCACGCGCCAGTTCGGTCGTGTGCCGCCGTGATAATTGATGCTGTTGGAGGCGAGGTCGACGGTGATGTCGTTGTGGTGCAGAACAAGGTTTACGAAATATTCCTTGATCATATAGCCCTTGTAGCCGGCGCAGATGATAAAATCATTGAGCCCGTGATGAGCATAGATGCTCATGATGTGCCAGAGGATCGGCATGCCGCCGATTTCGACCAGAGGCTTGGGTCGGATACTGGTTTCCTCGGCAAGACGAGAGCCGAGGCCACCGGCGAGAATTACGACTTTCATCCCAAGCGAACTCCAGAGTGTCTAGTCAGGTTTCCCGACCACCCTCAGAGCCACCCCGGGCTCTTTAAAGGCGGAACGGCCGTATGTTCATCCTTGCCCCGGTATCCGATTTCGTTCTTGTGCGAGGCTTGCGGTGGTATCGGAACGGGCAGCCGCGCGTTTCGCAGGCCGTGCGTTGAGCAATGGAACAGGCTCGCCGTTCGGGACATCCCGTTTGGCCGAAGGCACGTCCCTCCAGCTTTACGAGGAGCGCCAAGCGGGCGCAATTGATCCGACCAGACGCGGTCGATCCTGATAGGAAAACGTCGGATACTGCCGGCCGATTACCCCCGGCAAAGGCTCGGCGCTTCGGCCCGAAGAAAAAAATCCCACTTCGGAATCCCGAAATTCCCCCGCTTCGGGATCCCGAAATTCGCCGCCTTTCGCGGGCTGTCGCCGCCGAGAAACATCCAATGATTTCAGGCCCCCAACCAATTTCGGGATTCCGAAGTGCTATATAGATTATGGTGGGAGTTCTCTACGCGCCGCCATACCTTGGCCGGATCGTTGCGTCTAAGCCTCTAGACTGAGCTGGAGTGGAGCATCGTCTGCCTCGGCGACCTTAGGCTTACGTTTTGTTGCCGCACGGCGTGGTCGCTTGGTGGTCTTCGGCAGAGTGTCGGAGCCGAGCTCGTCTGCCTCGGAGCTGGGCAGCAGCGGGTAGGCAGCAGGCACCGCGCCGGCGGAAGCTACCTCAATGACCGGTTTGGTGCGCGGCATTTCAACGGCCGTTTCGGCGGCTGACACCTCGCGCGCCTTTGGTGGCTGGGGGTTGCCGGCTGCGGACGTGGCGTATCGGATCATCGCAAGACTCCATTATGTTCGCTATATGTTCACATTTTGGAGTGAGGGAGTCAATGGAGGCCAGCAATCTCCAGCGGTGGAAATAAGCGTCCAGAAATGAGGATTCGGATAGTTCTTGGGAGCTATCGAGTGAACAAGCACTCAAGTGCATCGTGGCTGGCCTTTGCTACAAGGCACCAATGTACAACTTGGTTGGAAAGGCTTAACTCCTTGATCTTGGTAGCGATCAAGAATGGAATGGTGCCCAGAAGAGGACTCGAACCTCCACACCCTTTCGGGTACCAGCACCTGAAGCTGGCGCGTCTACCAATTCCGCCATCTGGGCGACGGAGAGCGATGTAAGGGGGTGGCTCCTGACTGTCAACTGGGTTTTTGAAGTTTTTCTGACAGTTGGCGAGAAAGCTGCCGATCACATGGGCGGGAGTGGCCCAAGGCGGCATAGCGTTTCGGCGGTCACGCCCTATATAAAGGAAATATCGAAAGGAATGCCTCATGCCCGTTGCTCGCACGCTTCTGCTCGCCGGCCTTCTCGCCATTCTCGCGCCCGCCATCGCCGGGGCCGATTCGCTGAAGCTGGGCAAGCCGGGGGTTGGGCCGCTGAACACGGGATCGACGCTCTGCGACTTTCGCGGCTGCTTCGGTTTCGGGCCGCAGCAATGGCATCGTCCCGCCTATGTCCAGCCGAACTACCGTCCGCGCGGCGCGACCGGGCCGACTTATTACCAGCCGGGGGCTGCCGGCCGACCGCAGCTGACCTATGATCCGCCGCCGGTGCAAAGGGTGCAGCCGAAGGCGCGCGATATGAACAGCCATGCCGCCTGGTGCAGCAACGAGTACCGTTCCTACAATCCGAGGACGGATCGTTTCCTCACCTATGAGGGCATCTACAAGACCTGCCGCTCGCCCTACCGCTGAGCTGTCAGCTTTCGAGCGCGGCGCGGTCGACATGGCCGAGATCGCGGCCGGGCTCGACGATGTCGCGGACCCGCTGTTTCAGCTCCTTCGGCCCGGGAAAGCCGCCGTCGCGCTTGCGCTCCCAGATCAGATCGCCATTGACGCGGATCTCGAAATTGCCGCCGGTGGCAGGGATCAGCGCCACTTCACCGAGGCTGTCGGAAAAGGTGTGCAGCAGCTCCTGCGCCATCCAGCTGGCGCGCAGCAGCCAGTTGCATTGGGTGCAGTAGAGGATCGTGACGCGGGCTTTCTCGGTCATGGCAATGTCCTTTCGTTTGCTGAGATTTAAGCCCTGTGGCGTGCGGGCGCAATCGCCCTCGCATAAGCGTCTTGCACGCCGCGCTGCGCCATGGTCTTTTCCCGTGGTCGGTCATATCAGGAAGAGCCTATGCGCGTCGCAGTCATCGAAAACATGCGGAATACCGGCCTCGGCGCGCTTGCCGCAGCGCTCGACGAGGCGGGAGCGGAGATCGAGTGGTTTCGGGTATGGCAGGACGGCATCCTGCCGTTAGACATATCGGGCCATGACGCGCTGGTCGTTCTTGGCGGCGAGCAGAGCGCGCTGGATGATGAATCCCACCCCTATCTGCCGGAACTCGTCCGGCTCACGCGCCGCTTCGGCGATGCCGGCAAGGCGGTGCTCGGCATCTGCCTCGGCAGCCAGATCCTCGCCCGCGCTTACGGCGCCGACAATCACTTAGGAATTGCCCGCGAATTCGGCTGGCACGGGATCGGCGTCACCGCCGATGGCCGGACCGATCCGCTGTTGTCGGCGCTTGGCGGCGAATTCACCATCTTCGAATGGCATGCCGATACGTTTTCGCTGCCTGAGGGCGCGGTGCGCCTCGCCTCGAGCCCCGTCGCTGAGAACCAGGCCTTCCGCATCGGCCGCGCCGTCTATGGCACCCAGTTCCATTTCGAGGCCAATTCAACGGTCGTCGCGCAATGGAAGGCCGAATTTCCCGATACGATCGCGCGCATCGCGCCGGGCTGGCTGGAGAACCATGCCGAGCTGGCCGCAAGGCACGCCGGTGCCGCCGATGCCGCAGGCCTTGCCATCGCGCGCGCCTGGGTCAGCCTGATCGAGAGGCAAGAGGTCGCGATGTTGTCGCGGGCCTCGGCGTGAGGGCTGAGGCGATGCCGGCAAGCGAACGCGAGAAAATGGCGGCAGGCGAATGGTACTGCTGCCTCGATGACGAACTCGATCTCTTGCGCCGGCAGGCGCGCTTAGCCGTCCACGCGCATAACACGCTGCCGCCGGACGAGCGTGGCGCCGTCGCGCCGGCCCTGAGGGCGCTGTTTGCGCAGGCAGCATTCGATGTCTTCATCGAGGCGCCGTTTCACTGTTCCTACGGTATCAATATCGTTCTCGGCGAACGCGTCTATCTCAATGCCGGCTGCACCATCCTCGATTCCGGCCGCGTGAGCATCGGCGACCGCAGCATGTTCGGCCCCGGGGTGCAGATCTATTGCGCCGAGCATCACAAGGATCCGGCACGTCGCAGCACCGGCATGGAGATCGCCCGGCCGGTCAGCATCGGCAGCGATGTCTGGATCGGCGGCAGCGCCATCATCCTCGGCGGCGTCACCATCGGCGACGGTGCGATCGTCGGCGCCGGCGCGGTGGTGACCAGGGATGTGCCGGCCGGCGCAACCGTGGTCGGCAATCCGGCCCGCATCCGCTAACGGCGGCAAAGCCGCCATTCCGCAATGATCTTGCCATCTCGACAGCAGCGATCATTCCGCTAGATGAGAGGGCAAAACGGGAGGGAATCATGAGCGAACTGAATTTACCGATGGAAGGCGGTTGCCGTTGCGGCCGGGTGCGATTGAAGATCAGCGCCCCGCCGCTGCTCACCATGGCCTGCCATTGCACGGGCTGCCAGAAGATGACATCAAGCGCCTATTCGCTGAGTGCGGCGATCCCCAGCGAAGGCTTCGAGGTGACACAAGGCGAGCCTGTCATCGGCGGGCTGCATGGCGTCACGAAGCATTATTTCTGCCCGCATTGCATGAGCTGGATGTTCACCCGGCCGGAAGGTATGGACTGGTTCGTCAATCTGCGCGCGACTATGCTCGACGACCCCAGCTGGTTTACGCCCTTCATCGAGACCTGGACGAGCGAGAAGCTGTCCTTTGCGGAGACCGGCGCGGTATACAGCTACACGGCGCTGCCGGAGATGGAGGCCTATGAGGGGCTGGTGAAGGAGTATATGGCGCGGAGTTGATCTCAGAAGCCCTGGAAGAGAAAGTCGACGGCAGCGATAATGCGATCGCTGTCGGCGGTAAGATCTGCCACCACGCCTCCAATCTCCTTTACGGAAATTGCGCCGGTGAATTGGGTAGCCATCACATAGGGCAGGTCATTAATCACGAATTGTGGATTGAGCTGACGCATGATTTTGGGAAGTGCTTCTAATGGAAGCATCGGCGCCATGGTCCGCGTTGTCAGCTCACCAAGCAAGTCGGACTGCAGATCAAGGGCGAGCGCGTCGGTATGCATGAGATTGTAAACATGAAACCGAGCCATCAGAACTGTCGATATTTCTGAAACGGCAGACCGTGCTTTTCGACATAGGCATTGGAAGCGGCAATAGCCTCAGCGTTCTCGATGCGCCAAAGCCGCTCTCGCTCCACCTTTATGGCCTTTGCGATGCCGTCCTCCGCCGCCCGGGATATATTGATCTGGAGCTCGCGCGCCTGGGAGACGAGGCCTTCGTCAAGAGATAGGTTTGCTGCTTTTCTCGTCTGCTGAGCCATAACGATCTCCATGCTCTTATGCACACATCGTATGCGCATAAGATGCCGTTGAGAAGCGGTATTCGTCGCCCATCTTGGACACTGCGATGATGGCCACCTGCGGGATCTCCATCTTGCCGAACTGGCGCAGGTGCTTCTTGCCGGCCCTCTACCTGTGCAGCAGCTTGCGCTTCCGTGAACGTTGAAACGCTCTAAAACTGACGGTATTTGGCGAAGGGCAAGCCGTGCTTTTCAACATATTCGTTTCCCAGACGGATAGCCTCGGCGTTCTCGCTACGCCAAAGCCGCTCGCGCTCCGCCTTTATGGCCTTTGCAATACCGTCCTCCGCCGCCCGGGATATGTTGATCTGGAGCTCGCGCGCCTGGGAGACGAGACCTTCGTCAAGAGACAGGTTCGCTGCTGTTCTCGTCTGCTGAGCCATAACAATCTCCTCAATCTTATGCGCAGATGATATGCGCATAAGATGACGTTGAGAAGCGTTATTCGTCGCCCATCTTCAGCGCTGCGATGAAGGCTTCCTGGGGAATCTCCACCTTGCCGAACTGGCGCATGCGCTTCTTGCCGGCCTTCTGCTTGTCGAGCAGCTTGCGCTTGCGGGTGGCATCGCCGCCGTAGCATTTCGCGGTCACGTCCTTGCGCAGCGCCGAGATCGTCTCGCGGGCAATGACGTTGCCGCCGATCGCCGCCTGGATCGGGATCTTGAACATGTGCTTCGGGATCAGCTCCTTGAGCTTCTCGCACATGTCGCGGCCACGCTTTTCGGCCGCCGTCCGGTGCACCATCATCGACAGCGCGTCGACCGGTTCGCCATTGACGAGGATCGACATCTTCACGAGGTTGCCCTCGCGGTGGTCGGTCAGCGTATAGTCGAAGGAGGCATAACCCTTCGAGATCGACTTCAGCCGGTCGTAGAAATCGAAGACGACTTCGTTGAGCGGCAGGTCGTAGGTCAGCATTGCGCGCGTGCCGACATAGGTGAGCTCGATCTGGATGCCGCGCCGGTCCTGGCAGAGCTTCAGGATGCCGCCGAGATAGTCGTCGGGCGTCAGGATCGTCGCGCGGATCCACGGCTCGTGGATTTCCGAGATCTTGACGACATCGGGCATGTCGGCCGGGTTGTGCAGCTCGCGCTCCGTGCCGTCGGTCATGTACATTTTGTAGACGACGGAAGGTGCGGTGGCGATGAGGTCGAGGTCGAACTCGCGCTCCAGCCGTTCCTGGATGATTTCGAGATGCAGCAGGCCGAGGAAGCCGCAGCGGAAGCCGAAGCCGAGGGCCGCCGACGATTCCATTTCGAAGGAGAAGGAAGCGTCGTTGAGGCGAAGCTTGCCCATGGCGGCGCGCAGATCCTCGAAATCGGCGGCATCGACCGGGAAGAGGCCGCAGAACACCACCGGCTGCGCCGGCTTGAAGCCCGGCAGCGCCTGGGCCGTCGGCCGCTTGTCCTCGGTGATCGTATCGCCAACGCGGGTATCGGCCACTTCCTTGATCGAAGCAGTGATGAAGCCGATCTCGCCGGGGCCGAGGCGGTCGATATTGACCATCTTCGGCGTCAGCACGCCGACGCGCTCCACCTGGTATTTCGCATCGGTGCCCATCATCCGCACCGTCTGGCCCTTGGTCAGCACGCCGTCGATAACGCGGACGAGAACCATGACTCCGAGATAGGCGTCGTACCAGCTGTCAACGAGCAGCGCCTTCAGTGGCGCCTTCTCGCCGCCGGGGCTCTTCGGCGCCGGCAGCTTGTGGACGATCGCTTCCAGCACGTCGGGAATGCCGAGGCCGGTCTTTGCCGAAATCAGCACGGCCTCCGAAGCGTCGATGCCGATCACTTCCTCGATCTGTTCCTTGATGCGGTCGGGTTCGGCGGCCGGCAGGTCGATTTTGTTGAGGACGGTGACGATCTCGTGATTATTGTCGATCGCCTGATAGACGTTGGCGAGCGTCTGCGCTTCGACGCCCTGGCTGGCGTCGACGACGAGCAACGAACCCTCGCAGGCCGATAGCGACCGCGAGACTTCATAGGCGAAGTCGACGTGGCCGGGCGTGTCGATCAGGTTGAGAATGTATTTCTCGCCGTTGTTCGCCTGGTAATGCAGGCGCACGGTCTGGGCCTTGATGGTAATGCCGCGCTCGCGCTCGATATCCATATTGTCGAGCACCTGCTCGGACATTTCGCGCTCGGCAAGGCCGCCCGTCGTCTGGATCAGGCGGTCGGCCAGTGTCGATTTGCCGTGGTCGATATGGGCCACGATCGAAAAGTTGCGGATATGGGACAGCGGAGTGGTGGAATTGGTGCTCATGCGCGCCATATAGCAGCGCCGCCCCCTGCCGCAAAGCGGTAATTATCCCGCTGTTTACGCTATTTCGTCCTGTGTCGGGCGCGTATCAGACCGGCCACGTCTCCAGCCGCCAGGCCGAATCCCAGAACATCCATTCATATTGCGAGGCGCGCACGAAGACATCGGTCATTTGCGCGCGCTCTACCGGCGATGCGGCGCGGGCGGCGATGTCGGTCAGCGCGATCACCTCGCGGGCACCGGCAGCAAATTGCGGATCGCCATAGGTGTTGATCCAGGCCTGGAAGGCATTGCCCTCGATAACAGGCCGGTTCTTGATCGCTTCGCCGACGTGCCAGTAGATCCAGAAGCAGGGAAGGATGGAGGACAGCGCCACCGCGTAGGAACTGTGATAGGCGGTGGCGAGCAGGAAGTTCGTATAGGCAAAGCCGGCAGGCGAGGGCTCGGCGGATGTGACGTCGGCGGAGGTGATGCCGAATTGAGTGAGGAAGCCGGCATGCAGGCCCTGCTCGACGGTGATCGCCTTCTGCGCCGAACCGAGGAAACGCAGGACCTGCGCATTGTCGGGCGCCTTGGCCGCGACGATCGCCAGGCATCGCGCATAATGCTTGAGGTAGAGCGCATCCTGCAGGATGTAGTGCCGGAAAATCTCCGGCGGCAGCGTGCCGTCCGAAAGGCGCTGCAGCAATGGCAACGCCTCGATCTCGGCCATGATGGGCGCGATCCTGTCCCAGGCGGCAGCCGTGAAGCTTCCTGTCAGTTCCGTGCTCTGTGTACTGGCGTCCATCACTTTCTCCTCGGATTACGCCGCCATATATGGACGGCGCAGCGGCGAAAGCAAGGCGCGTTTGGCCGCTTTTCGTAGTCACTTGATTCCATCATCGGATACTGTATTTCTCTTATAGTGGAATCATGGGGACTGGAAAATGGAACCGGAACTCGAACAGGCGATCGGCATCCGCATCCGCACGCTACGGCAGGAAAAGGCTCTGACGCTCGATGATCTGGCTGCGGCCTCCGGCGTCAGCCGGGCGATGATCTCGCGCATCGAGCGGGCGGAGGCGAGCCCGACCGCCTCGCTGCTGGCAAGGATCTGCGCCGCGCTCGGCCTGTCGCTGTCGGCCTTCTTTGCGGAAGAGGGGCAGGCCTCGCCGCTCGCCCGCCGGCAGGAGCAACAGGTCTGGCGCGATCCGGAGACCGGTTATCTCAGACGCTCTGTTTCACCCCCGGGCACCGCTTCCGATGTCGATATCGTCGAGGTCGAATTCCCCCCTGGCGCCCGCGTCAGCTTCCCCCCGCATGCGAGCGCCCATGGCATGACGCAGCATATCTGGCTGTTCGACGGCGAGCTGGAGATGACGGCGGATGAGATCGTCTACCGGCTGCGCCCGGGCGATTGCCTCTTCATGCCGGTCGGCGAGGGTCACGTCTTCCACAATCCCGGCAATATGCCGGCACGCTATTGCGTCGTGCTCGATCGCGGCGGCCGATAACAGCTTTCATTTCAGGAGAACAGCATGCCCGCTATTCGTACCCTTTCCGCCGAGGAGGCCCGCGCCGCCATTCCGGCTCTTTCGGAGGTGCTTGTAGATTGCGTCGCGGGCGGCGCCTCCGTCGGCTTCATGCAGCCCTATCGGCCTGAAGATGCCGAGCCCTATTGGCGCGATGTCGCCGATGCGGTCGCGACCGGCGGCAACTTGCTGTTGGTCGCCGAACTCGACGGCAGGATCGTCGGCACGGTGCAGGTGGGTGCGGCGCAGATGCCGAACCAGCCGCATCGCGGCGACCTGAAGAAGCTGCTGGTACACCGCTCCGCCCGCGGCAAGGGCCTCGCCCGGCTGCTGATGGATTCCGCCGAGCGCGAGGCGGCAAGCCGCGGCAAGACCCTGCTCGTGCTCGACACGGCAACCGGCAGCGATGCCGAGGCGATCTATCCGCGCCTGGGCTGGCAGCGCGTCGGTGTCATCCCCGATTATGCGCTGTGGCCGGAAGGCGGCTTCTGCGCCACCACGCTGTTCTACAAGCGGCTTACCTGATTGCGCCGGCCCCGCTCAAGCCGGCCTGGCGAAGACCGGAAGCGCGCCGCCAAGCGTCGCGCCCGCCGTCCATTGCGCGGCGTTCCAGCCGAATTGCCGCGCCGCTTCGATATTCACCGCCATATCATCGATGAAGGCGATTTCGCCGGGCAGCACGCCGGCCCGCTCGGTCGCCAGCCGGAAGAAGTCGGGCGAAGGTTTGCTGTGCCCGAGTGCGGCGGAATAGATGATGTCGTCGAAATGCGCGTTAAGGCCGATCTGCTCCATCAGGTAGCGCGCCCGCCTATGCTCCTGGTTGGTCGCCAGCAGGAGAGTGATGCCGCTTTGCCTGAGCGTAGCGAGTTCTTCCAGCAGATTGCGGTCGAGGCGGGAATCGTTCTCGAACCAGTAATCGATCAGTGCTTCGGCGCTGAGATGGGGTGCGATCTTTGCGAGAACGCCGGCGAGCTTCGGCTCCAGTGCCTCGCGGCCGATGATGATATCGCCCCAGTGCGTCTGGAAGAATTCCTGCTGCAGCAGGTCGACACGCAGCCCGAGATCACGTTCCAGATAGGTGAAGAGAGGCAGGCCATCGGTCGGACGACCATGAATGAGCACGCCGTCGACATCGACCATCAGCACTTTCATCCGGAAAATTTCCTCGTTCTCAAAACACCGGCGAAGGTGGCGTCGTTATTCCAGACGATCAAGGCCCCGCGCCGCTTTTTTGTCAGGGCCGAGCCGTGTAAATCTCCATTGTCAATCAAGGACAGGATCTGAAATGCGCGTCATCTATTCCGAAGATCACAAGCTGCGCGATGCCAGGACCGAGCTGCACGCCGGTCAGCTGGTGACGCCCTTCGAGGCGCCGTTCCGCGCCGAATGGATCCTCGCGGCGGTCAAGGAGGCGGGTTTTACGGATGTCGTGGCGCCTAATGCGCACGGGTTGGAAACGGCTCGAAAAGTGCATGATCCCGCCTATCTGGATTTTCTCGCCACCGTCTGGGACCGCTGGGTAGCGGCCGGTTTCACCGGCGAGGCGATCGCCAATTCCTTCGCCGTCCGTCGCACCAGCCAGCGTGTGCCCGACAATATCGTCGGTGCGATCGGCCACTACGCCAATGCCGCCGACACCTCGATCACCAAGGGTTCCTATGAGGCGGCGGTCGCTTCCATGCGCTGTGCCGTCACCGGCGCCGACTGGCTGGCAGAAGGCAATCGCTTCGCCTTCGCGCTCTGCCGCCCGCCCGGCCACCATGCCGGCATCGATCTCTTCGGCGGCTACTGCTTCATCAACAATTCGGGCGTCGCCGCGCAACGGCTGCTCGATCGAGGTGCGAAGAAGGTCGCCGTGCTGGATGTCGATTTCCACCATGGCAACGGCACGCAGGATCTCTTCTATCACAGAGGCGATGTCTTCACCGCCTCGCTGCATGGCGATCCCATGCACGCTTTTCCCTATTTCCTCGGCCATGCCGACGAGGAAGGCGAGGGGGAGGGCACGGGTGCCAACCGCAACTATCCGATGCCGCCAGGCACGCCCTTTGATATCTGGACTTCGGCCCTTGCCGATGCGCTCACCCGCATCAAGACCTTCGGCGCCGAGGCGATCGTCGTAGCCCTCGGCGTCGACACCTTCGAGCGCGACCCGATCTCCTTCTTCAGCCTCACCTCCGACGATTTCACAGGTATGGGCGCCATGATCGCTTCCGCCGGCTTGCCGGTGCTCGCCTGCATGGAGGGCGGTTACGGCGTGCCAGAGATCGGCCTCAACGTCGCCAACGTCCTCAAGGGTCTGGAAGCCTGATCACCGCCGATGACCGACGAGACCGTTCCATCCGATATCCCGACATCACGCATGCTGAGCTGGGCGCGCAATTCCGCTATCTATCGCCTCGAGCGGCGGATGATGACGGAAAAGCAGCTCTTTGACGCCATCACCCGCAAGGCGAAGGAGAAATTCGCAGGTATCAGCCCGGCACAACTGAAGGCCGTTGCCGATTTCGCGGTCAAATTTGCCTATGATAACAAGGTGCTCGACGACAGCGCCTATGCGGAGATCAGCACGCGCTCTGCCGTGCGCGGCGGTAAATCGAAGCGCGCGATCGCCCAGAAGCTTGCTGCCAAGGGCGTCTCCAGCGACAAGGTCGAGGCAGCACTTGAAGAGGCTGACGATCTCTATGCCGCAGCGATTTTTGCCCGCAAGCGCGCCTTCGGCCCCTTCCGCCGGGTCGAACTCGACGAAAAGCGAAAGGCCAAAGAGCTTTCGGCTTTTGCCCGCAACGGCTTCAGCTTCGACATCGGCAGGAAGGTTTTCGACATGAGCGTCGAAGATGCCGAAGAGGTCATCCTTACCGGCCGATCTTTGACGCCTCAGCATCAGCGCTCTTGATCCCGGCATGAAAAGTTTGAATTTGGTTCTCACCCGTCTTCGGCCTAGAACCGAGCCAGGATCGGGGGCCACATGGACATCAAGAATATCGAGACCACGGACGGCGCAGCCTTGATCGCGCAGCCGGGTCTATCGCCGACTTCGGGCGGCTTGGCGGCCGGTGTTGCCATGTGCCTGATGTCGATGTCGTCGATCCAGTTCGGCGCGGCACTATCTTCGTCAGCCATTGCGACTTATGGCGTTGCCGGCGCCACTTGGCTGCGGCTTGCTTTCGCGGCGATCATCCTTGCCGCTATCGTCAGGCCTTCGGTGCTGCGTTATAGCGGCGCCCAATGGCGGGCGACATTGCTGCTCGGCACGACGACGGCTGCCATGACGCTGTGTTTCTTCGCGGCGATCCAGCGGCTGCCGCTCGGACTGGCGATCGCCATTGATTTCCTCGGGCCGCTCTCGGTCGCCGTCTTCGGTTATGGCCTGACCTGGCGGCTCACCTGGCCGTTGATCGCTGCGGCCGGCATTCTCTTCCTCGCCCATGACGGCGAAGGCTGGGTCGGCAATCTCCCGGGCGTCCTCTTCGCCCTCGGCTCGGCTGTGGGATGGGCGGTCTATATCCTGCTGACGAAGAAGGTCGGCGCTGCCTTCAAGGGGCTGGAAGGCCTGTCGATGTCGCTGATCGTCGCCGGCCTCGTCGCAACTCCCTTCGGTCTTGCCGAGACAGGGGGCGCCTTCACTGTGAAGGGGCTGGTCGAGGTTCTCGGCCTTGCCATCCTCGTGCCGCTTTTGCCCTACGCGCTGGAGATGGTGGCGCTGCGGCGCATGCCGTCGGGATCCTTCGGCATCCTGATGAGCCTCGAACCGGCGCTCGGCGCTCTCGCCGGTTTCCTGATCCTCGCCCAGCCGATGACCGCGTTGCAGATGCTGGGAACGGCACTTGTGGTGGCGGCCAGCGCCGGCGCCACCGCCTCGGCGGGAAAGGCCTAAGATTTCTTAGGCGAGTTTCCGCGCGGGATCGTCGAGTGCCGGATTGTAGAAGAGCGACAGTGTCAGGCTTTTGGCGATCCGCTCCGCCGTTGCCATGAACCACGCCTTGGCTTCCGGCGTTGGGGCGATATCGTCGAGCGTCGCGGCAAACAGCGACAGCCATTTCGGAAAGAGATCGGCCGTCAGGTTCTGGACACCCGTGTGCGCCTGCACCGGCTTGCCGCCATAGGCGCCGCTGCGGAAGGCGACGGCCGACCAGAAGCTCTTCATCTTCGCCATATGCTCCGGCCAGCGGCCGGACAACCTGGCGTCGAACACCGGGCCGAGATCGGGATGCGTCAGCACGCGCCCGTAAAAGGTCTCGACCAGCTTGTCGATGAAGGCTGCGTCGACGCCCATCTCTCGCATCTCGGCCTCCGCCCTTTCGCGGATCGCCGCGACATGGGCAGGGCGGCCCTGAATCTCATTGTCCATTCCAAAACCCCGGCGCCGCGTGATGCGGCGCCCTCCCATATAGGTGTTTATCGCAGCGTGCCAAAGTCCTCCGTGCCGCTTGCGGCAATCTGTCAATTGGCCTGCACGCGCACTTGACCGCTATCACCACGTTCTTTAGATTTAGAATAATTCTAAATTTGGAGAAAGTCATGCTGGCGCGATTTTTCAGATCCTCGAAACGATCTTTCGAGTCGCTGTCCGAGCAGGAGATCCTCGCCCTGGCGATCGCTTCCGAGGAAGACGATGCCCGCATCTATCTCGCCTATGCCGACAGGCTGCGCCGCGAATTTCCGGCCTCGGCCAAGGTCTTCGAAGACATGGCCGAGGTCGAGGATACGCATCGCAAATCGCTGATCGAGATCCATCGCCAGCGTTTCGGCGAGCGCATCCCGCTGATCCGGCGCGAGCATGTGCAGGGCTTCTACGAGCGCAAGCCCGACTGGCTCAGGGCAAACCTTTCATTGGATGCGATGCGGGAAGAAACCGAGGCGATGGAGGAGCAGGCCTATCGTTTCTATGTCGAGTCAGCCAAGCGGACCTCGGACGCCTCGACGCGTGAGCTTCTCGGCGATCTCGCCCTTGCCGAACAGGGGCATGAGGATATCGCCCGCATGCTGGGCGACAAACATACGCCCGAAGACGTCAAGCACGACGAGGACGCGACGGTGCACCGGCAATTCGTGCTGACCTATGTGCAGCCGGGCCTTGCCGGGCTGATGGACGGCTCGGTCTCGACGCTGGCGCCGATCTTCGCCGCCGCCTTCGCCACGCAGGATACCTGGCAGACCTTCCTCGTTGGCCTCTCGGCCTCCGTCGGCGCCGGCATCTCGATGGGCTTCACCGAGGCCGCCCATGACGACGGCAAGATTTCCGGCAGAGGTTCGCCGGTCAAGCGCGGCCTTGCCTGCGGCATCATGACAGCGCTCGGCGGCCTCGGCCATGCACTGCCCTATCTGATCCCGCATTTCTGGACAGCGACGATCACCGCCGCCATCGTCGTCTTCTTCGAACTCTGGGCAATCGCCTTCATCCAGAACCGCTACATGGAAACCCCCTTCCTGCGCGCCGCCTTCCAGGTGGTTCTCGGCGGCGGCCTGGTGCTCGGCGCGGGTATATTGATTGGGAATGGGTGAGTTGCGATCGAGCGCAGCCCGGTTCT